>CAZWOQ010000076.1:0-3613 GCA_964635585.1 uncultured Pseudomonadales bacterium
TTTACCCCGACGCCTTTGCCAAATGCGGAAGCAAAGGAAACAGTGTCGAGTCCAGATTCAACAGAGTCGAATACTGAAAAGCAAGAGCAAAGTTTTGAGAATCTCGATAGTGAGTCGAATTCGGTGAAACAGTCACCGGAATCAACAGCCGAGCCTTTTGTTGCTCCCGAAGCGGATTCAAATTTTTCGGAAACTGCTTCGATAGACCAAAAAAAGCCATCATCCTGGTGGCAACAGTTTTTGAGTTTTTGGAAGAATCTTTTTTAGGAAGATTCTCCACTATGATTTTCCTATCACAAATGAAATTGGGGTTGAATTTTTGTTGAGAAATGGCCTATCATGGAAATATAGGATGTTTTTGTCTTGAGAAATGCCTGCATGAAGAAGATTCAACGAAAGCGCTTTCTATTATTTCTGAGTATTTTTAACCTAGTTGGGTCAGCGTTTTTTTTCCTAAAAACTCTTTCAAAAGCTGATAGTAGTCTTTTATTTCAATTTCCCTTAGAACAAGCAAGTTCCTATGATAGTACGACTACGATTGACGACTCTCGAGTAACAGCTCGGGGTGATTACCAATTTGTTGTTGGTTATCAAGATAATGCTTTCGACAGTAGTAATGGCGGTTATATAGAAATTACTGATAGTAACGCAGATTATGATTTTTCTGGAGTAGGAGATCAATTTTCAGTAGATGCTTGGGTGAAAAAAGATACCTTTGAAAATAATGGCTACCAACGTGTGGTTGGCAAAATGAACGAGGCTGCTGATGAAAACACATGGACGTTGGGAATTGATCATGCTGGTGGTGTTTATTGTGCGATTTGGGACAATGTAAATGGAGATCAGCATGCTTTGAGTACGGGTCTTGATGATCCGGCAGTTACTTTGACCAATGGAGCATGGAATCATATTGCCTGTTCTTGGGATGGGACAACGGGAACTTTAACAGCTTATTTAAACGATGTGGCTGTTGCCAGTTTGCAGGAAACGCTCCAGTTGCCGAGTTCAACTGCTTCCTTAGCAATTGCGGCACAACCGAAATGGGATGCTGGTAATCCATGGGGTGACCAAGGGTTTTATGGTCTCATCGACGAAGTTTCAGTCTACAGCGGTTTGGTTGATTATACTGGTGCGACCCCGACGCCAACGGATACTCCGACGCCAACTTCAGCGCCAAGCATTTCCCTTGATTCCGTGACCTACCAAAAAAGTTATGTTATTCAATCGGATACATCCTACTTATCTTTCCCAGTTACGGAAGGAAGTGGCATTACAGACATGCAGCTTCGCAATGGTGACAGTCTTGCGGACGACAATGCTTGGGTTTCCTGTTATTACTGTGGGACTGGTGAATATTGCGCGGAAACTTCCGAAAGTTATGAATGTGACCTCGATGCTTCAGCAAATGAGCAGTTAACGACTTATCAAATTCGAGTTGGTGACGGAAATACATGGACTGATCCAGACTTTTTTGATATTCGGGCAAAATTTTCGGACAATTTTCAGGTGTGGTTACCTTTTAATACAAATTCTGGCAGCTGGTATTCTGCCGTTGATGGAAGTTCAGATCTCGGTGTGATTTTTAGTGATCCCGCGCCATCTTTATCAACTGGTCCGCAGGGAAGTTCGGCGTTAGTTTTTGGAGCAAGTACTGGCCTTTCTTTGACAGACGAGGGGGGGCTTTTTGATCTCTACGATGTAAACAATGATGCGTTTCGTATTCGGCTTTTAGTGAAACCAAGCGCTGACAACGCTGGACAGCATGTCACCCTTATCGATCACCCTGGCCAATGGTATTTTGAGATAAATAGCAGTTCACAATTGTTTGGTGAAGTTGTGACGGCAGTTGGTGAGATAGTAACGGTTACGGGTACGCAAGCTTTACAAGCTGATACTTGGCAATGGGTAAGTATGAGCTGGGACCCGATCAATAAACTGCTTGCTGTTCAAGTTGATGGACAAGATAACCCAGATTTGGGGATTGCCATTATTCACTCTGGTTTAGAACAAGCAAGAGAATTACTGAAAATTGCGAATGAAGGCGGTAGCAAGTTCTCTGGAGAGATGGATGATTTGATGATTTTCCGGGGTGGTTTTGATATTATGCCGCCTGAAGTCAGTTTTACAGATTTTGCCAATACGGATCGTTATACTGATAACACCCCGACTTTTCATGCTACTATCACTGATGATTCGGGTGTTGCCGGAGTTCAATATTATTTTCAGCAAGGGCGTTATTTACCGGAGGGTGAGGATGAAAGTTATATTTCTTGGCAGACGGCGAGTCCAGATGATGGAAGCTGGGGGGGAAGCAGTGAAACGCTAACAATTCAGCCAGAGAGTTCTTTAGCTGATGGAACTTGGTATTTATTTATCCGAGCGACTGATAGTCTGGGAAATCGGAATTACATTTCTGATATGGTTGTAGCGAGTGGCAACTTGACTTATAGCTCTGCGACTTCGCCGATTATTTTGCCTTTTTATCGTTTGGTAATTGAAAGCACTGATAGCAGCGCGCCCTACATCTATTCGCAGGCGATCATGACTGATCCTTCGGTAGATACCAACCCGATTATTCGTGGTTATGTCAAGGATTATTTGAAAGTAAATGAGGGCGATACGGCAAGTAATGTTGTTTCTGTTCAGTATCGTTTAGATGGCGGTGAATGGCAAGATGCTACGGCTCAGGATGGCAGTTTTGACTCTCCAGTTGAGGAATTTACCTTTAGCTTTACGCAATTACTTCCAGGAGATTATCACTACGATATCCGAGCGATTGATGCTGCAGGAAATGATACGAATACGCAACCAGAGGGAGCGAGTAATGCTAACTATAGCGCAGATTTTTCCATTATTGCCCAAACCATAATTGACCAAGCCGAAGAGGTGACGAAAGAGGAAGATTTTACGGATCATACCAATCAAGATTTGGTTTTTACCGATTCCGTTTGGGGCAATGGTTTGGCTCGTTTGAAACAAGTGATGAGCTTTTCTACCACAGCAGTTTTCACTCCAACGAATTTGCTCGATATTTTTGGTGCTTCCTATGGAACTTCAACAACAAAAATAAAAAGTGCGCTTGATGGAAACATCTGGATTCTTGGAAATGATCGACATCTTTATTATTACAATGTAACTTCTGGAGAAGTGACGGATTATGGTTCTTTGGCGGCTGACAAAACTTTGAGTTTTTCAAATTTACTGGAATATACGGTTGCTGAGAATCATATTTTACTGATTAGTTACGAATATGGTCCGACTTTGTTGTATGACTTGGGGAACACTCCCGAGGATTTGACTGACGATAATTCTGAAAATTCAGGTTCACCATATAGCTATGCGGATAAAAGCGACTTTTCGTATTATCAATATCTCCGACCTTTTGCCGTAGATACACGCGGCGAGACCACTGGAATCTGGGCAACGGTGAATTCGCAAGCTGCCGAGGCTGAAAATGCGGCCTACATTTGGATTGACACGAAGGATACAGATTCTTTGGCGGACGATAGCTACACGCTTTGGCAGAATACTGACATAAGCGCTGATGTTACGGGTCGTGATTTTACGGGCAATTATTTTGATCAAGAGCAAAATTTGTTGATTGCCGCTGATT
>CAZWOQ010000077.1:0-3573 GCA_964635585.1 uncultured Pseudomonadales bacterium
TTACGCCTATTACAGTTTGCTCGCCATTGTTGTGGTATTCCAGCTTCTTGGGACTGTTTTGAGTTTAAGTCAGAATATTGGCTTTGGTCAAAAAATTGCTTCTCTTGAAGAAAAGCAACGCCAACTTCAAGAAGAGAAAATGCAAAATGAAAAGGCTCTTTCTGAACAATTAGCCCTCCAAAAAGTTGAATCAGCTTCTGGTGAATACGAAAACATTAGTGATGTTTTGCTCGTCAAACAAAGCAGTAGTAACCTCGCGTCTCGTTAGGTTGTATACTCGAGCCTAAGTTATGTCGCTAGAAATCCCACTTGCTCGCCAGAAAAGTTTCGTTTTCTTGGTTTTACTCGGATTGGGTCTGATTTTGCTTCGTTTGGCATATTGGCAAATTTTTCAAGCTAAGAACTTACAAGCTCAGACTGAACAACAATCAACCCGAAAAAAAACTGAGAGTGGTCAACGCGGAAAAATATATACAGCCGATGGTTTTCTCTTGGTGGGGAATCAAACGCTTTATGACCTCAAATTGGATAAAGAAAATTTTCAGGGCTCAGCCGAGGATTTGAGTGGCGTTTTGGCAAAACTGCTTGCCCCTGACACTTGGCAATATGATGCTGCTACCGCCTCGGCAGAACGTGAAACGATCACGGCAAATTTAGCCAATTCGATTGAAGAGAAGTTTTCTGCCAAAGGCAATTGGCCAAAACTTGCAAGTCAATTGTCGCAAACCACTATGGAAAAAATCCAAGCTCTGGGTAATCCTTACCTCTATTTTGATGAATCTGTTGGCCGTTATTATCCAGAAGCTTCTATGGCGGCCCATCTCACCGGATTTGTTGGCCGAGATGAGGAAGCACAGCCACTTGGCCGCTACGGAATTGAAGGAGCTTTGGAAGATGAGCTTCGGGGTAGAAGTAAGCAAAGCCTCGTTAAGACCGATGCCCTTGGCTATTTACTGGCTGGTGAAAACTACGAAAGCGAAAACCTAGACGGACGAGATGTTACTCTGACCATCCGTCGTGACATTCAAAACTTGGCAGAAGAAAGTTTGGCCTATGGCATGGAAAAATACCAAGCAGATCGGGGAGAAGTCATTATTATGGAAAGCCAAACGGGAAAGATCTTGGCCATGGCCAGCGCTCCCAATTATCAGCAATGGCAATATCCTCGCTATCCAACAGACATTTTAGCCAATCCCAGCGTTTCACGGACCTACGAACCGGGTTCAACTTTCAAGGTTCTGACTGTTTCTGCAGGCATCGATACGGGTGTGATTACTCCTGAAACGCAATGCAGCCGCTGCAGTGGTCCCCGAATCATTGGTGGTTATACTATTCGCACTTGGGATGACACCTATCATCCCAACATCACAATGACAGAAGCCTTGGAAAAATCTGACAATACAGCGATGATTTTTGTGAGTGATCTCTTAGGAACTGATCGGCTTCTCAATTATCTCCAACGCTTCGGCATTGGCCAACCACTGGATATTGAACTGCAAGAGAATAGTAGACCGCCTTTCCCAACAAAAGTCGGGCCTGTCGAAACCGCCACGATTTCCTTCGGCCAGGGCATTGTCACCAATGGCCTTCAGTTACTAAGAGCAATCAATGTCATTGCGCACCATGGACGGATGCTTGAGCCTATTTTGGTAGAAAAAGTCTATGACCACCAAACACAGCAAGAAATGCAAACACCAATAAAAGAAGGGGAACAAGTGGTCAGTGCAGAGACGGCGGCGGCGGTGACGCAAATGATGATCGCCGCCGCCGCTCACGGCGAAGCCCAATGGATAGCTTCCGATCGCTACAACGTCGCTGCGAAAACAGGGACTTCTCAAGTTCCCGACCCGCAAGGCGGTTATAAAGAGGACGAAACTATTGCCAGTTTTGTGGGTTTTGCTCCTGCCAGTAACCCCCAATTCACGATGCTCGTGAAATTAGAAAACACCAAAAGTAGTCCTTGGGCGGCCGAAACGGCCGCCCCACTCTGGTACCGAATTGCCGATAAACTGATGATTCTGATGAATATTCAACCAGACAAATAAAAAAGAATTCTCTAAAACTTAAAAAACTTTAGGCTTTTTCTGAGATGCGCATCAGGCGCTGAATAACCGGTTTTGTTTCTGCTGGTGAACCTGGGAGAATAATGGTCACTTTGGTTTGTTTGCGAGAAGTTACTACTTTGAGTTGGCTCTTGTTTTGCAAAAACTTTTGCAATTTTGCTTCCCAAGCAGCAACCTCTGTCTCATCTTGATTCAGTGGCCGGCCTCGGCCGTCGTCAGTTTTTTTATTGATGGGACTTTGTTGTTTGAAGCGCCGGACAAGTTCTTCCGTTCTTCGAACTGAAGCATTTTCTTTTAAAACTTGTTTGTAGGCCGCAATCATCACCTCTGGATCATTCAAACCTGCTAAAGCTCTGGCGTGGCCTTCAGTGATTTGTTGACTGAGCAATCCATCACTTACTGCGTCCGGTAAACTCAAAAGTTTCAGACTGTTGCTGACATAGGCCACTGATTTTCCAATTCTTTCGGCAATTTGGCTGTTACTGAGGTTAAATTCTCTCTCAAGACGCTGAAAAGATTGGGCTCTTTCGATTGGGTTGAGGTTGTGGCGCTGAACATTCTCTACGATTGCCATTTCAAGCATTCCCTGTGGGTTGGTCTTCTTGATATGAACGGGCACTTCGGCCAAACCGAGAACTTTGGCGGCGCGCCAGCGCCGCTCACCAGCAATAATTTGATACCCGGCTGGGGTTTCTGCTACTACCAGTGGTTCGAGCACTCCATGGATACGGATCGATTCAATCAGATCTGCTAAATCTTCTTTTTTGACTTTGTCCCGAGGTTGAAAGGGGTTTGGTTGTAAATAGTTAACGGGCAGTGTTTGGATATCTTTTTGCATACCTCATATATAACACAAGCGATCAAAATTTTCACGCGGATTTTTCACGAAACTTTTCTTCAAAATTCCCTGGCAAAAAATGTAAATATTTTCCCGTCCATCCTTTGCGAGGCTGTATTTCCTTTTTGATCACTCGTAAATGGACTAAAGTATCAAGCATTACTTGCAGATATTCTTCACTGCTAAAGGGGATAGACTCTTTAATGATTGTTTCCAAGGCCTGTTGCTCAATTGGGCCATCGGGAGTTTTATCCGCTAAAGCAAAAATTGACTGAATGATTTGCCAAAGGACTCTTGCTGCCTCACGCAACTCACTTTTTTCTTCATCTAGTAAAATACGTTGAAAGCGTTTCGTTTCTAAACCAGGAATTCGCTTTCCTGTTAGAGCAAAAACTGTTGTTTCTTTGAGTCGATTTTGAAAGAAATCAAGAACATTTGCTTCAATTCGCTCTGGGGTCATGATATCGGGCAGCATAAGACAAAAAAATCATTTATGCGAAAGAATTTTTTTAACGTAATTAGTTGCAGGTCTAAAAAGTTTTTTTATCTCTAAAGCAGAAAAACCCCAAATACTGAGGTAATCTTTCACTGCATTTTCTACTTCGTCAGTTGACACTTTGCCGATTCCTCTCTCCCCACGAATGAATTGAGCAGCACCATTGACTGCCGAAA
>CAZWOQ010000078.1:0-3512 GCA_964635585.1 uncultured Pseudomonadales bacterium
TCTGCAAGTTCGACGAAATAAACGACAAGTGTTTTGGCAGCGCTTTTTTCGTCAATTAGGCTTACGGAGAGGTCGCGGAAGAAGGCCCCTTTCTTGGCGGAAACGTTGGCAGCGGCAACTTTCCTCTCAGCGAAGTGTATTTGATAAACGTTGGAAAGATTGGCAGCAATTCATATTTTTTGGAAAGAAATATTTTTTACGTCTCTTTCATCTCCAAAAAAAACGGGGTCGACCGAAAAAAAAAGAAAGTTTACCAAAAAAAATCTTTACTCCAAAAGAAGTACTCAGTGTTCGGCTTTCTCGTCAGCGGCGTTTGCCAATTAAAATTTCTTTTTTTGTTTCCTTATTGCTGAGTTTTTCATTTCTCTTTTTAAGCTACAAAGTCTATACGGAAATTTTTGTCGGCTTACCAGCGGCGACTGATTTAACGACAAAAAAGCAAAATTTAACAAGTAAAATTACCGATCGGAATGGCAATTTACTCTATAGTGTTTATGAAGATGAAAATAGAACTTTGGTGCCGATCAATGATGTCTCTCTTTATATGCGTCAAGCTACGATTGCCATCGAAGATAAAGACTTTTATACACACATTGGTTTTTCGCCGAAAGGGATTTTGCGAGCTTTCTTTACCAATATTACGCAAAATTCCATGCAAGGTGGTTCGACAATTACGCAACAATTAGTGAAAAACCGCCTTTTGTCTGACGAAAAAACTTTGGCCAGAAAAATAAAGGAGTTATTACTTTCTGTTCTTGTGGAGCGAGTTTACAGTAAAGATCAAATTCTTGAAATGTATTTAAATACGGTTGCTTATGGCGGCTCTACCTATGGTGTAGAGGAAGCGGCGCAGCGCTATTTTTCGAAAGATGCACAGGATTTGGATTTAGCTGAAGCAGCTTTGCTCGCTGGCCTACCGCAGTCTCCTTCGGTCTATAGTCCTTTTGGGAGTAATCCGGAAAAAGCTTATGAGCGACAAGCAGAAGTTTTACGGCGAATGGTGGAAGATGGTTATGTTACAAATTTGCAGGCGGAGGAAGCTCGTGCGGAAAAACTGCAATTTAATCAAGATCAAACAGCAATCTTGGCCCCTCATTTTGTGATGTATGTTAGAAAAATTTTGGCTAGTATGTATGGTGAGCAATTGCTTGCTCAGGGAGGTCTGGAAATTCGCACTTCGCTTGATTTGGACTTACAAAACTTGGCCCAACAAACTGTGACAGATGAAGTTGCAAGCCTAAAAAAATTAAATATTCATAATGGGGCAGCTTTGGTGACGAATCCGAAGACTGGGGAAATTTTAGCAATGGTTGGAAGTGTAAATTATTTTGATTTTGCTTCTGATGGGCAAGTAAATGTGACAATTCGACCTCGTCAACCGGGTTCTTCAATTAAACCACTGACCTATGCGGTCGCTTTTGAAGCGGGCAAGAAACCGAGCAGCTTGGTGGAGGATGCTCCAGTTATTTATCAGATTCCTGGAAGTAAGCCCTATGCTCCCAAAAATTATGATGGCAAATTCCATGGTACGGTGAGTTTGCGAGAAGCTTTAGCCTCTTCATATAATATTCCAGCGGTGAAAACTCTCAACGAATTGGGCCTTGATGCGGTTATTGATAAGGGCCAAGAACTCGGCATTGATACTTGGCAAGACAGAAGTCGCTTTGGTTTATCATTGACTTTGGGTGCTGCGGAAGTAACCATGACCGACATGGCCGAGCTTTATAGTAGTTTTGCCAATGATGGCTATCCGGTAATGCTCAATCCACTTTTGGAAGTGCGTGATGCCCAAGGAAAGCTTCTGTACCGAAACAGCTGCGCTTTAGACGAGCATAACTGTTATCAGGAGCAAGAGCTTAGTCCTTTGGCAGCATATTATGTGACCAGCATCCTTTCGGACAATCAAGCGAGAACCCCAGCTTTCGGCGCCTATTCTGTTTTGAATATCCCAAATCAAGAAGTAGCTGTCAAAACAGGAACCACGAATAATCTTAAGGACAATTGGACGATTGGCTATACAGATAATCTTCTTGTGGCAACTTGGGTGGGAAACAACGATAGTAGCCCCATGAGTTATGTGGCGTCAGGTATTACTGGTGCCTCACCGATTTGGAATAAAATTATGCTGCAATTGCTTGATGCACAGCAGCCTCATAAATTTACTTTACCGGATGATTTAGTCAAAGTAAAAATTTGTGCGCAAACAGGCACTTTAGCTTGCAGTGAATGCCCAAAAATTGTTGATGAAGTTTTCCCCAAAAATCAAGTTCCACAACAGAGTTGTAGTGCGGCAAATTTTCCAGCAAAACCAGCAACTGAATAGTTGCTTAGGAAAAAATAAGCTGGATAAGCCAGCCAATAATTAGGAAACTAAGTAAGAGTAAGGGCGCAACTAAACGACCTTGTTGTTCCTGCTTTTCAAGTTTTTTTTGGCGTTTTTTTGCTTGTTTTTCTTGATATTTTTTTTCAGTTTCCAAAATATCATCACGAATCACTTCAAGTTCGCTCATGGGGGCCTTTAGTTCTTTTGGCAATTTTTTTCAGGAAGATTCTGAACACGTTCAGCAATCAAATCAACTACTTGTTCAATATCGAGATCACTCGTATCTAAATTCCAAGCGTCAGCAGTGACGTGCAGAGGGTCAACGTCACGTTGGGTATCGCGAGCATCGCGTTGGGTAATTTCACTGATGACTTCATCAAATTCTTTATCAATTCCTTTGCTTAAATACTCCATATGGCGTCTTTTAGCCCGGGTACTTAAGTTCGCGGTCAAAAATATTTTCAGATCTGCATCAGGAAGAACGCGAAAAGTGATGTCGCGACCTTCCATAATAACATTTTGTGATTCGGCAATTTGTTGTTGTTTTTTTACGAGTGCTTTGCGAACTTCTGGAAGAACTGCAACGCGGGATGCGCCATCACTGACCGCTGGAGTTCGGATCAGCCAAGAAATGTCTTCTCCATTTAACAAAATAGTAGTGAGACGACCATCTTGCTCCTTTTCTCCTTGAGGGTTGCGCATATCAATCTGATTTTTTTCAATTAAACTTACGAGTTCTGTTTCATCATCAAAAGAAATTTGATTGCGAATCGCCAGTAGTGCCGTAGCTCGATACATCGCGCCCGTGTCGACATATAAAAAACCGAGTTTTTCAGCGAGTAAACGAGAGATGGTGCCTTTTCCGGCCGCAACAGGTCCATCTATGGCAATTTGACAAGTGGTTCTCATAGATTTTCAGGGTTTCACTCGGGAAACTTATTTCTTTGTTGATTTCTTCTTTACTTCAGTTTTCTTACTGGTTTTTGCAGCAGCTTTTTTAACAGGAGCAGCTTTCTTTTTTGGGGAACTGCTGTTTTTTATTTGCACGTACCATTCTTCACGATCTGAAGTAAGTAAGCCACCCAAACCAACGACAACCAAAATAAGGGGCCAAAGCTTCCAAAATTGCTCAGGGAAGTATCCAAGACTCGACGCCATGAAAATCAAACCCATGACGATAAGCGTAACT
>CAZWOQ010000079.1:0-3477 GCA_964635585.1 uncultured Pseudomonadales bacterium
CCACGAGACCACAAACTCTAGTGTTTTCGGGGAAAAGAAAATTGCCCAGATGAGTTGGCAAAATGCCAAGAAGTTTACTCGAAAAAATGCCAATTTTTGGCAACTTGCTGCCTACTATTTGTGGCAACCCTATTGGTGGTGGAAAATGAAAAAGCATGAAAAAATGGATTAAACAGCCTTTTTTTTGGGCACTCTTCTTTACTTTTCTGTTAGCGTTATTCTTACGTTTCTATCAATTAGGCCAAGTTCCCCATGGTCTAGCCTTGGATGAGGCAGCCATCGGTTACAATGGATATGCCATTTTGACGACACGCCGAGATGAGTGGCTTGAGCGCTTGCCAGTTTCCTTTCGATCCTTTGGAGACTATAAAGCGCCTTTGGCAATTTACCTAAATGGGCCTTTTAGTTATTTTTTTGGTTCAAATGCTTTTGCAATCCGTTTACCTTTTGCTTTGCTCGGCTTTTTAGCGGTACCAGGTTTTGCTCTTCTCCTGTATTTTATTTTCTGGCAACGAAAACATCAGCGCGCTTTGGTTTTTTTAGGAACTTTGCTTCTCGCACTTTCTCCATGGCAGATCCATTTCTCTCGTTTAGCTTTTGAAGCTGGTCTCGCACTGAGTTTTTTGATTTGGGCTTTGGCCACTTTTTATGCTTATCTACGTCTCCAGAAGCCAGCTTGGCTGTTCTTGGCTTTACTGTTTGCGTTAGCGAGTATCTATAGCTATCATAGCGCCAAAATTACCGTTCCTTTGATTTTTCTGCTTTTGCTGTGGCGAGAACGCAAACTTTTCTGGCAACATTGGAAACTTAGTCTTTTTGCCGCTCTTTTGTTGTTTCTTGGAGTTTTTCCATTCTTGCGAGATGCCTTCTTTGGTCAGGGTTTGACTCGAATGTCTTCAACTTTATTCAGTTTGCATTTACCAGTTTCTGAACTATTGCAGCAGCTCTGGCAAAATTTTTCAAGCTATTTTAGTTTAAGATTTTTACTCTTGGGTTTTGCAGATGGAAACCTTCGTCATTCAGATGGCCAATTTGGAGTTTTAGATTTTTCGACTTTATTCCTCATCTCACTCTATCTTTTGGTTTTGTTACGCCGTCTTTTGCAAAAACGCTTACTTCCAGAGAAAGAGACTTTACTTCTGGCAATCCTTTGTTTATGCGCAGGTTTGTTGCCAGCAATTATTTCTCAAGGTGAAGCGCACACTGTGCGAAGTTTGCTTGCTTTGCCAGGATACTTGCTTATTGCGACTTTGGCTTTGGAATTGATTTTGGCGCATCCAAAACTGAAAGAAAAACTTTTTTTGGCAGCTTTTGTTGTTTTTGAATTGCTTAGCCTGAGCTTTTATCAAGTACACTATTATCGAGTTTATGCAAAAACTTCTACCCAAGCGTTTTTGGATGGCTATGTTGAGGTTTTTGAGTATCTTCGTCATTACGACAAGCATGATTTGCAGAAGATTATTTTTAGTGATCGGTATCAGCATCCCTATATCTATGCACTTTTGGTGAATCGACTCAGTCCAATTGCATGGCAAGGAGGAATTTTGAACATTTTTGAATTCCATCCAGTGAAATCCGGAGATTATGTTCAAGAAAAAACTTTGGTTGTTGCAACTCCTGAAGACGAATTGCCGGAAAGAGCAGCGGATGAAATTATCTTAGGTGCCGATGGTTCAGCGCGCTTTTATGTTTATCTTCCTCAAGCAAAATAAAGAAAATCTCGTATAATAAAAGCATGGCTATTCAAGATCAACTTCGCGAGCTTATTCGTGTTTCTTTGCCAGAAGAGTTGCGTTCTTTTGATATTTTTTTGGAAAAGCCGAAGCAAAGTTCTTTTGGCGATTGGAGTACGAATTTTGCCTTAAGCAGTTTCCCACAAGTAAAAGAGAATTACAGGCAACCTTTACTTTGGGCAGAAGCACTGAGCAAAATGATTTTATCGATGGATCAAGGGAAGCTTTTGCTCTCCGCTGAAGCCCTTGCTCCAGGTTTTATTAATTTCCGTCTCCAAAAGAATCTCTCTTTAGAACCTCTGCAAAAGATTTTAGCTCACCCTGAACAACTCTGCGAACAATTTGGTCAGAATAGAAAAATTATCATTGAATACTCATCGCCGAACATTGCAAAACCTTTTACGGTTGGCCATTTCCGATCAACCATCATTGGTGATTGTTTGGCAAATTTTTATGAAGCCGCTGGTTTTCAAGTTTTTCGAGATAATCATCTTGGCGATTGGGGAACTCAATTTGGAAAGCAAATTGTTGCTCTCAAAAAATGGGGCGATGAGACTGCGATTGCTCAATCAGAAAATCCTGTCCAAGAACTGGTGAAACTCTATGTGCGCTTTCATGAAGAAGCCGAAAAAGATCCAAGTTTAGAAGATGAAGGTCGAGCTTGGTTTAAGAAATTAGAAGATAATGATCCAGAAGCTAGACGAATTTGGCAGCTTTGCATCAATTGGTCATTAGCAGAATTTAAGAAAATTTATACCCGTTTGGGAGTTCATTTTACGGAAAATCCAGATAATGGCTATTTTGGTTATGGAGAATCTTTCTTTGAGCCTTTCTTAAGTGATTTGATTGAAGAACTCAAGGCAAGTGGTTTGGCAAAAGAAGGTAAAGAGGGAGCCTATCTTATTTTCTTTCCCAATGATCAATATCCACCACTGATGATTCAGAAAAAAGATGGCAGCACGCTTTATGCGACCCGTGATTTAGCAACGGATCGTTGGCGAAGTCAGCAGGCTCGCTACGAAAATGCTGACGGTTCTAATCCAATTATTGTGAATGAAGTTGGTGCGGAACAAGCTCTTTATTTCCAGCAGCTTTTCGCGGCTGAGAATTTGCTTGGTTGGTTCCAAGCTGGCGAGAGAGTCCATGTCAAACACGGTCTTTTTCGTTTCAAAGAGGGCAAGATGTCAACAAGAAAAGGAAATGTTATTTGGTTAACGGAGGTTTTGGATAAGGCTTTGGAGAAGGCACTGACTTTAAGTGAGAGCCGAGAGATTGCGGAGGCAGTAAGTATCAGTGCTCTGAAGTGGAATGATCTCCGCCGCCGTTCTGATTTAATGATTCATTTTGATTGGGATGAGATGTTGAACTTACAAGGAAATTCCGGTCCCTATTTACAATATAGTTATGCGCGGACTTGCAGTGTGTTGCGAAAAGCGAAAGAGGCAGGATTACGTGTAGAAAAAGAACTGCAAGGCATTTCATATAATGAAGAAGAGGCTGCTTTACTGAGTTTGTTATCAGAATTCAAAACAAGTCTTCGACGAGCAACTGAGGAATTCAGTCCCTATCTGCTTTGTGCCTATTTGTATCAGTTAGCGCAAACTTTTAATACTTTCTATAACAAACACTCTATCTTGACGAGCTCAGCAGAGCGCCAATTCCGGCTGCAATTGACCACAGCTGTGTCCTTAATCATGAAAAAAGGCCTGGAATTGCTCGGAATGGTGGCGTTAGAAAAAATGTA
>CAZWOQ010000080.1:0-3436 GCA_964635585.1 uncultured Pseudomonadales bacterium
GGATCCATCTGCCATTCACGAACATGTTTGAGAAGTTGTTGGTAATCATTAATTCGGCGACCGCCAGATAATAATTCAACACCACGGCAGAGCAAATCGACACCTTCATTAAACTCAGGATTTTCTGGATTTGGATAGACGTAGAAAGGTTTTTTCTTGGTTGGATAACCGTAAACAAAAACCAAATCTGAACCAGTTTCTTCCTTGATAATTTGGCAAATTTCTCGTTCTTGCTCCGGATTTAAGTCCTTTTCACCGCGGTAATCTTTTCCTGTTTTCGCCAAAATTTTTTCTTGGGCTTCGGTCAGGCTGAGTGTGGGAGTTTTTTCAATGCTTTGTGGCAAACTGATGTTAAACAGTCGTAATTCTGCGGCACAGCGTTTTTCAACTTCGGCAAAGACGTATTTAATTACGCCCTCGGCCATATCTTTGACGTCGGTCCAACTTTCAATAAAGGCCATTTCTGCATCTAGCGACACAATTTCTGTTAAGTGGCGAGAAGTGACACTTGGTTCAGCGCGAAACACTTTGTTGACACTGAAAACTCTTTCAAAAGCGCTCATTACGATTTGTTTGTAAAGTTGTGGGCTTTGGGTGAGATAAGCCTTGCGGTCAAAATAGCTAATTTCAAAAACTTCCGAGCCGCCTTCCGCTACCGCTGGCGTAATTGCGGGTGCCTGGAATTCAAGAAAGCCCTGTTCGATCATATAACGACGAAAAGCGTCAACAATCACGGCTTGGACTTTAAAAATGGCTTGCACTTTGGGATGACGGAGCGAGACAGGGCGGTGGTCCAACAGTGTTGGTAACTCGACATCCAGTTCTGCTTTTCCAAGATCGAAAGGCAGCATCTCGGCAGGTGCGGCGTAGACTTGATAGGACTCGACATCAATTTCAACCGTTCCCGTTACGTGTTGGGGATTAATCATTTTTTCTGGTCGAGCTTTTACCGTGCCAGTGATACTGATGGCCGATTCGACGGCGAGCTCGCTCATTTTTTGAAAACCAACGCACTGAATCAGACCACTACGATCGCGTAATTCAATAAAGGTCAATTTGCCGTGGTCACGTTTGGTTGCTACCCAACCTTTCAAGGTGACAGATTCACCGATGTGCTTAAGCGTGTCTAAAATCAGGGTTCTTTGCATGAGGTGATTGTATGTCAGAGAGCTCTTGTCGTCAATTGAAAAGGAGGGGAAAAGTGGATGATTGCAGCGAAATTTAATTATTTAGGTTTTTATTGGTTCTTGTAAGAAAAAAGCGCAATCTTTTCTCAAAGCATTTTCCATTTTTTGCGTTACACTATCTTTCGCAAGGGAATTTTTGTGATGAAAAAGATGAAAAAGTGGCTTTTGAATTTTTTTGCGATCTTGGTTTTGCTCTTGAGTGTGTATTTTACGGGAACTTGGAGCGAACTTTTTGTTGATTTCCAGCACGCTTACTTTTCTTTGCAAAACTTTGGTCAAAAAGAGACGAAGAGCCAGATTCTTGATGTAGAATTTTTTTCTCCGACACTGCAAAGCGAGCGAAAACTGGCGATCTATTTGCCAGCAGACTATGATAAAAGCCAAGAGCGTTATCCTGTTCTCTATCTCTTACATGGTGATCCTGGGGACGAGCAAGATTGGGTCGTCAATGCTGATATTCAAAACGTTCTCGATACTTTGGTGGCGCAGGGGAAAATTCCGCGGGTAATTGTCGTTTTTCCTGATGGGAATGGTCCGAATGTTAGTGATGGCCAGTATCTCAATTCAGCCAGTCAAAACCAAAGCTTGGAAGATTATCTTGCTGCTGATGTGGTGGAGTATATTGACAGCCAGTACCGAACTTTGCCAAATCGAGAATCACGGGCAATCGGCGGCAATTCTTCCGGTGGTTTTGGGGCAATCAATATTGCTTTGCATCATCCAGAAGAGTTTTCAACTATTTTATTGGAGAGTGCCTATTTTGTTTTGCCAAATGACTCTTGCAAAGAGTTACTTGGCAAAAAGACGGCACTTTGTGCCTTGAATTCTCCCCTTCAATATCTTGCCAAAGCAAGGCTTCCTGAGGATTTTTTCATTTACCTAAATTATGGGAGTGAAGATGATGATTACATCCTTCAAGAAAATAAAGAAATGGCGGTCGCATTGAAAAAACAAATGGTGACTTTTTTTGACCAACAAACTCCTGGAGCTCATGGCTGGGGCATGTGGAATGAAAATATTGCTGAGGCTTTAACGCAGACTTTGAGTCGACTCAGCACGGAATAAAGTTTTTCCTTGATGTGCTTGGAGCAGTGCCAGTCCGATTTTGGTCAAATGGATATCTTTTTGATAGGCTAAATAGCGAGCTGACCAACTTGGGTGAAACTTTTCCTTAAAATGGTGAAGACCTTGGAAGTTATAGAAAATTCCCACGTGTTGAAAAATAAAGTGGAGCGCCTTTGCCAACCAGGGATCATTTTTCTCTTGGCCAACGCCAGAAAGTGGACTTAGGCTAAAGTCAAAACGCTTATAGCCGGCTGCTTTTGCCCAGAGCAGAATTTCAGTAAACAGATAATCCATTGCTGCATTTGGCAAGTCAGGGAGAAAACGCATCAGATCAATGCCAACTTCTTTTTGCGTCGGATTGAGAAGTAAGCTGACGAAAGCAACGGCTTGGCCTTGGGGATTTTTCAGGACAGCGATAGGTTTCTCTTTGAGGTATGCAAAATCAAAAGATCCAACAGAAAAAGTCATTTCTTTGAGATGTTTTTGTTGAAGCCAACTTTGACTTACTTTTTGCAGTGACTCCAAAAGTTTTTTTGGTATGGGTGCTGAAACAACTGTTGCTCGGTACTTTTGTTTTTCGAGTTTGTGCAAGGAATAGCGGAATTCCTTGCCGCGACTGCCTTCAAGACTGAAATCAGCCAATGAAAGAACGCCTTCTTCACCAATTGCTAAGAGTTTGAAACCAATTTTGCGAAAAACGGGAGCAAACTCAGGGCGAATTTGGTAAAAACAGACCAGCCAAGCATTGGCTTCAGCAAATTGCAGGAACTCTTGCAAACAGTGAAGCCAATCGGTTTTTTCCCCGAGTGGTTCCGCCAAAACAATTGCCACGCCATTTCGTAAAGTGTAAATAATCACGGAACCTTTTTTTGAAAAAAAATAATATTTATCGTCAAAAAAAGCTGCGCAAGAGAGAGCGGTTGCGCCATACCTTTCGACAAGAGTTTTTACTTGTTGCAATTCTTGGGTTGTTGGTCGGTGACGAATGAGAACTGGAGAAAGCAAAAGTAACAGAATATAACCATACCAAGCAATACCAAGGAGGTAGAGGCTATCAATAAAAAGGGTAGCCATTCGGCTATGAATTTGAGCAGGATAATCAAGCAAAAACAGACTCTGCCAGCTCATTTGGAGCTGGCCAGAAAGGGAAAGACTTGGTCGGAAAAAGTGAAAACCTGCCATGG
>CAZWOQ010000081.1:0-3341 GCA_964635585.1 uncultured Pseudomonadales bacterium
ACTGATTTTTGGCGCCGCTGGCACATTTCGCTTTCTTCATGGTTTCGTGATTATCTTTATATTCCCCTTGGTGGAAATAGAAAAGGTTTTTGGCGGGCTTGTCTCAATGTGGGAATTGTTTTTGTTCTTTGTGGCCTTTGGCATGGCTCAACTTGGAACTTTGTTTTTTGGGGAGCTTTTCATGCAGTTATTTTGGTTTTTGAGCGAATCTGGCGACGTTGGCCAATTTTTCATTTCTCTTTGCCAAAAATTATTTCGCAATTGTTTACCTATGCGCTTGTTTGTTGCAGTTGGGTGCTTTTTCGTGCAAAAGATCTTGTTGATGCGCAGTACATTTATGAAAATATTTTACGAGGACTCAAAAATTTTTGGCGGCCTGAATATCTTTGGTCAACTTTAAACCAAGTTTATCGAGAAAACCAATTGGAGATGCTCATCACGGCTTTTTGTTTGTTGGCAATTTTTCTGATTGAATGGGTAGCGGCTCGGCCAAAGAGTCCTTTTTCTCCGCAGCGTTGGCCGAAATTTGTGAGGATGGGCTTCTATGTTTTCGTAATTTTTAGTATTCTTGTTCTCAGAAATGCTGATGTTCCAGCATTTATTTATATACAATTTTAATATGAAAAAATTTATTTTACAGTTGCTTTTACTTGCTTTTTTTTCTCTGTTATTGATTGTATCTTTTGATTTCTTTTACCGTCGAAGTTTTCATCGTCAATATCAGTGGCCAGAAGCTTTTCTTCTGAGTCCGAGAATTGCGGAACCTTATGAATTAGTGAAAGTTGGTAACTCGCATCCTCAAAGCGGTTTAGATTTTAGTCATTACAAGATAAAAAGTTTAGATCTTACTGGTGCTGCACAACGTTTTTCATTTGATTTGGCAATGCTGAAACAACATCGGCAACAGATTAAGCCTGGAGCGATTATTCTTTTAGCAGTAACTCCGCTTTCTTTCTCGCATCGACCGGCTGACCAGAACGACGGTTTACAAGGGAATTATTATCGTCAGATGAGCCCCTTTCTTATTCCGCACATCAAGTGGAGTAATTATTTCCAAACACAGATTACTCCTTTTGTTCGTTCTGGATACCTCTGGCGTCAAGAAGTCAAAAAAACTGTTGAGGATCGTTTGTCCTTAGAACAGCGGAATCCAGAGTTAGATAAAGTTGCGCCGAAAGCATCTCCGCTGATGGTCCCAACTTCGGAAAATTCGAAAGTAGTGAAAATTTTGACTGTTGATTCTGACAATTATTTTTATAACGTAGAGGCAATCAAGCAAGAAATTGCAAATCACACGCCTGAGGATCCTCGTCGTTTGCAAGACAATATGAATTTTGTGTATCACAAATGGAATGAAACGGATGAATTTGGTCAGCAGTATTTCGCTGAAAACCGTCATGACTTGGAAAAACTTATCCTGTATTGTCAGGAACAAGGGTGGCGGCCAGTTTTACTGACGCTTCCCATCTCGCAAATTCTTCTTGATGGTTTACAGGATGATTACATGGATGTTTATCTCTATCAAAATTTAGCCAAAATGGATCTTCATGCTGTGGAATATCTCGATTATTCTGCAAATACCGGCATGAGCGATGATATTCTATTTTTTGAGAATGCCGACCACCTCAGCAAAAACGGGGCAAAAGTTTTCAGTTATCTCTTGTTACAAGATCTCATTCAGCAGGGTTATCTCGATGCTTCCGTTGATAACTATAATTATGGACCCTTATATCAAACTGTTTTGCAGAAATAAATTCTCACTTTTCTTTTTCCCAGGATTTTCTATAATGAAAGAAAATGCTGTTTGTTCACAGCAATATTTTTTCTAGCGTTTTTTTGTTTTTTCTCCTTTTTTCCATAATCAGAAGCTTCTCCTGCAAAAACTATTGCTTTGGTATTTTTACTAAAGCTAAGAAAGGACAGTAATGTCGAAGATTTTCTATAAGGCGTTAGGAGAGACCGAAGAGTGGCCAAATTTGAGTCACAGCCGACCGGCATCAATCACCTATGACGATGTTCTTTTAGTGCCGCAGTCAAAAACGAAAGTTCTTTCAAGAAAAGAGACGGATATCTCAGTTGATTTTGGACCATTTCATTTGCAACGACCGATTGTTACTGCCCCAATGGATACCGTCAGTGGTGAAAAAATGGCCATTTTGATGAACCGGCTTGGTGGTTTGACTTTCATGCCTAGGGTGTTTTTAGATGACGCTTTAGCAGTGTGTCGACGTTTACAAAAAGCCAAGGTCCAGGCGGTCTATTCGATTGGTTTGAAAAATGCCGTAGCTGATGCTGAGGCATTCAAAAAACTAGCTGTCAAAGTACTTTTACTTGATGTTGCTCATGGCGGAATGCAAAAAGTTATTGAAACAGCGGCAGAGATTCAGAACCGTCTGCAAATGACGGTAATTGCAGGCAATATTGTCAGTTATGATCAAGCAAAGGCTTACAAAGATGCCGGTTTGCAGATTGCTCGAGTTGGCGTGGGCCCTGGAGGGATGTGTATCACTCGTTTGGTGGCCGGAGCTGGTTTTCCTCAACTTTCGGCAATCTGGGAAACAACTTCAGCTGGTGTAGAAGTAATTGCTGATGGGGGAATTCGCAAACCGGCCGATTTTGCGAAAGCAATTGCGGCTGGAGCGAAAGTGATTATGGTTGGTTCAATGCTTGCCGGTACGGAAGAAGCTCCTGGAGAAGTTGTAGGTGGCCTGAAAAAGGCTCGAGGTCAAGCCTCGGAGGATTATATGAAGGATCGTGGTACCAAACTGGGAGAATTCCGCAGTGCCGAAGGCATTACGGCAATGGTGGCTTACAAAGGTTCTGCGGAGCGCATTATTGATGATTTGACGGGAGGTCTTCGCAGTGCGATGTCCTACGTGGGAGCAAGCACCCTTGCTGAATTCCAAGAAAAAACACAATTTGCCTTGATCTCAGATTCTGCGCAAAAAGAAGGCGTGGCACATATTTTGGGATAGTTATTGGAGAAGCCTCCGATAAACTGAGACAATGTAACTTGTATCTTTTTCTTTCAGACTTTAGAATGAAGCGTGTATGCGTGAAAAGAATTGGAAGCAGTTACCTCATTTGTTATTGTGGCTTATTTTGCCGTTGTTAGTAGCTTTTTTAATGTCAAGGCATTTGTGGTCTGGGGATGTTCTTTTTCATAGTGATGTTGCACGTGATCAATTAATTCTTCAAGAGATGTTGGATCAGAAAAAGATTACTTTAATTGGGCCACGTTCCAGTATGCCGGGAATGTTTCACGGTCCGTTGTGGTATTATGTGACTATAATTCCCTTTATTCTTTTTCGTGGGAATCCTGTTGCGATGGGTTGGTTTTG
>CAZWOQ010000082.1:0-3334 GCA_964635585.1 uncultured Pseudomonadales bacterium
AATTGCCTGTAATCACTCCTGTGGTGATTGCCAAAAGAGCAATATAGTCGAGGGCAAAATTTCTTCGAAGTAAGGCAGCAATACTTTCCCGTAAAAGTCGCCAACTTCCAATCAAAATAGCTGCCAGACTTAGAAAATGTGCGAGCTCAACCCTTTTCCAGAGAAATTCAAAGGCTAAAGACAGTAATAAACTGCCAAGCAAAAAAATTGGTAAAATGAAGAGCCAACGCTGGCGGATTTGTCGGAGTAAATCTTCTTTTTGCATGAATCAGCAGCTTTCTGCTTCCATTATCGAAGAAAAACTGACAAGAGTAAAGCAGGGGCTTTTCTCCTTCAAGAAGCTGAATCTTGGGGTACAATACATATAGATGGAAAACGATATTTATTTTGACCATGCGGCGACCACCGCAGTTGATCCTGCGGTTATTGCTGCGATGCAGCCATACTTTTCGCAAAACTATGGTAATGCGTCAAGCATTTACCAACTTGGCCAAATCAGCAAGCAAGCCGTCGAGACGGCGCGGGCGCAGATTGCAACATTATTGGCGGCCGCGCCCGCCGAAATCTTCTTTACCGCCTCTGGTACCGAAGCCGACAACTGGGCTCTGAAAGGCGTGGCTTGGGCCAATCGTCACAAAGGCAAACATCTGGTTGTCTCAGCGATCGAACATCACGCCGTTTTGCATTCGGTTCAAGCCCTCGAACAGCAGGGCTTCTCGGTGAGCTATTTACCCGTTAATTCAGCTGGTCAGGTCGAAGTGGCGACGCTGGAAAAAGCGCTACGGCCAGATACGATTCTGGTTTCCGTCATGTTGGCGAATAACGAAACCGGTACCCTCCAACCAATCAAGGAATTGGCAGCTTTGGCTCACCAGCAGGGAGCACTTTTTCATACTGATGCAGTGCAAGCTTTGGGCAATATTCCTGTTTCGGTGACGGAACTGGGTGTTGATTTACTTTCTGCCTCAGGACATAAGTTTGCTGGTCCCAAAGGAACGGGTTTTCTCTATATCAAAAAAGGTACGCCAATTCAAGCTTTTCTTGATGGTGGTGCCCAAGAGCGAGCCTTGCGAGCCAGCACTGAAAATGTGCCAGGAATTGTTGGTATGGCTCAGGCTTTGACTTTAGCCAGCAAGCGTTTGCCAGAAAAGGCGAAACATGTTGCGATTCTGCGCGAGGCAGCCTGGCAGAAAATTCTGCAAATTCTGCCGAGCGCCCGCATCAATGGGAGCCAAGAAGCCCGCTTAGCAGGAACTTTAAATGTTTGTTTGCCCGGTTTTTCTGCGGAAACTTTATTACTTTCACTTGATCAGAAAGGTATTTTTGTTTCCAGTGGTTCGGCTTGTAGTGCTGGTTCGCTGGATCCCTCGCATGTTTTATTAGCTTTGGGTTTGACGGCCGAAGAAGCCCAAAACAGTCTGCGTTTAAGTTTTGGCCGAGAAAATAGCTTGGCAGAAATCCAGCGTTTTGCTGAAGTTTTGGCCGAAATTTGTCAACGGATGCAAGCTGTGCACAAGAAAGCATAATATGGCGAAAAAACGAGTTTTAATGGCAATGAGTGGTGGGGTGGACAGTTCCGTCTCGGCGGCTTTACTTCTGCAACAGGGCTACGAGGTGGTTGGAGCAACGATGCAAATTTGGCCCGATACCAAGAAGGAGAGCAGCAATGGCTGTTGTTCGCTGACGGCGGTTGATGATGCGCGGCGGGTGGCGGAGAAGTTGGGCATTCCTTATTATGTTTTAAATTTCAAAGAAGTCTTCAACAAGGAAGTGATTCAATATTTTATTGAGGAATATCGACGAGGTCGAACCCCTAATCCCTGTGTGATGTGCAACAAATATGTGAAGTTTGCCGAATTGTTAGATCGGGCTTTGGCGATGGATTTTGATTACATTGCTACTGGGCATTATGCCAAAATTGTCGAGAAGGATGGGCGTTTTTTGTTGGAAAAGTCGGCAAGTTTAGCGAAAGACCAGACTTACGCGCTCTATAATTTGACGCAAAAACAGTTAGCAAGAACCATTTTTCCTCTGGGTGACTATGACAAAGACCAAGTTCGGGAGATCGCTCGAGATTTAGCACTGACGGTGGCTAACAAACCAGATAGTCAAGAAATTTGTTTTGTCGAAGATAATGATTACGCTAAATTCATCCAAGAACATAGCGATTCGACAGCCAAACCCGGAGATTTTGTAGATAGTACCGGTAAAATTCTTGGTCAACACAAGGGTATTTATCACTACACGATTGGCCAGCGCAAAGGTTTGGGAATTGCCCTGGGTCGGCCACTTTATGTGATCGATGTTGATGTGGTCAAAAACCAAGTGGTTTTGGGAGATGAAAGTGAATTACTGGCGGATCACTTGATTGCTCGACATTTGAATTGGATTGCTTTTGACAGTTTGCAAGAACCGCTGCAAGCGGCGGCCAAAATTCGTTATGGTAGCCGAGAAATGCCCGTCGAAGTGCGACCGCTGGCCGATGGGCGAGTCGATGTGCATTTCCTGCAACCCCAACGGGCGATTACCCCTGGTCAATCCATCGTTTTCTACGATGGTAACACTGTCCTTGGTGGCGGGGTGATTGATGAGTGCTGAGGGCGACATGCTTTTTTCTGCCTGAAAACCGTAAAATGGAACTATGAACGAAGTCCTGCCATTTCCTCCCGAAGAGAATCGTAATTTTCTTGAAGCTTTGAATTCCATTGAAAACGAAGAACTGCGGACGATGCTGGGGGAACATCTGGCAGAAAAGGCTCGTAATCCTGTCTTTCTCCTTGCTGATGACAAAGAAGTGACTTTGCCTTTGAGTAAAGCTGCCGAAAGTCAGTTGAAAAGTTATACCGAGGCTTTGATCTCTTGGGCGAAAACGCCAGAAACTCCAACCGAAGGAAATGATGGGTTTGCTTTTGAACTTCTTACAAAGTTGGTACTCCAAGAATATTTCGCAGGTGATGCTTCTGTCCAAGTGTCCGCAGCACCTTTTTCACTGAGTTTTCTTGGTCAAGAGCATACAAAAGACTATGGTCCGAGAGGAAGTATTATTTTGGCAAAGAAAATTGAGCCTGACAAAATCACTCAACCGCTTGCTTTACTAACGACCTCCTTGCGCAAATTATCGCAGCCAAAATTCAACTTTTTTTTGGGTGTGCCTGTCTGGATGTTTACTGGGAGGATAGTTTTCAAAGATCCTACGGAATTGGTTTATCGTTTTGGTAGTTATCCTCACAAGAAAGAGTTTATTGGAGCGCTCGCCAAAAAAGCCGAATATCCTTTACAAAGTTTTTTGGCAAAAATTTTTCCTGACTCTGAAGAATAATCCCTTTTAACTTGC
>CAZWOQ010000083.1:0-3325 GCA_964635585.1 uncultured Pseudomonadales bacterium
GATGTGGTGGGCGTTGTTTATACGGGTGATGGAAAAAGGGCTGCGTTTTTGTTGCCTTTTATTCAAAAAATAGTGTTGGATTCTCAACAGGGTTTGTTGGTGTTGGCTCCAACTCGTGAATTGGCAGTACAGATTTTTGAAGAATTAAAAGTTTTTACTACAGGGATGCAATTGGGTATTTCGCTTTGTGTTGGGGGCATGAATATGAACCAACAGATACTTCGTTTGCGCGAAAATCCTCATTTTGTGATTGCGACTCCAGGAAGATTGAAAGATCTTATTCAGCGCAAGATTTTTAAAACAGATTTGTTTCGTAATATTGTTTTGGATGAAGTTGACCGAATGCTTGATATCGGTTTTCGTCAAGATATCTTATTCTTGATTTCGCAGTTACCAGAAAATCGCCAGTCCGCCTTTTTTTCCGCGACGATGGATCAGGCTACTGAAGAGATCATGCAAAGGTTTTTGATTGATCCAGTCAGGATTTCGGTTAAAGAGCAAGAAAGAGTTTCAGCAGTAGATCAGGACATTGTTAGTGTTAAACCTGGAGAAAGTAAAGCAGAGGTACTTTATAAGTTATTGTTGCAGCAAGAATTTGAGAAAGTGATTGTTTTTGGTCGGACCAAGCATGGGATTAATAAGTTGGCGAGGCAACTTTCTGAATGGGGCATTGCAGTTTCTGCGATCCATGGCAATAAAAGTCAAAGTGTTCGTCAACGAGCCTTACGTGATTTTAAACAAGGTCGGGTAAAGGCGCTTTTGGCAACCGATATTGCGGCGCGGGGAATTGATGTGGCTGATGTGACTCATGTGATTAACTTTGATGAGCCACAGACCTATGAAGACTATATTCACCGGATTGGTCGAACAGGTCGGGCGGGGAAAACAGGCAAAGCACTGACTTTTGTTTGCTAAGTTGTTTGTGCTTAAATGCTTGTTCTTGGAAGTCTCGTGATGTTTGCTCTGAAGCGAATATCAGAGAAATGAATTTTTTCTTTCTCTCTCCTCTCTTCTCCAAAAATTTGTTACAATCGGCTCATTGATCGACCTATTTAGAGAGAGCAAAGGAGCCTATGACTGATTCCAACAAAAAACTTGTCTTAGTGATTTTGGATGGTTGGGGTGTTAATAAGGACTACCCTGGTAACGCAATTTCCCAGGCTAAAGCTCCTTTTTGGCGACATCTTTGGGCTGATGAACCACATGCTTTGTTAGAAGCTTCTGGTGAAGCCGTCGGTTTGCCTGAGGGACAAATGGGTAATAGTGA
The DNA here is from genome assembly GCA_964635585.1 of uncultured Pseudomonadales bacterium. GTDB lineage: Bacteria > Patescibacteriota > Microgenomatia > UBA1400 > PJMF01 > UBA1364. Next base: position 1,268 of record CAZWOQ010000083.1, read on the forward strand.
AATTAACCATGCGGCGATTGGTTCGGGACGGGTGATTTATCAGGATTTAGTGCGTTTGAATAAAGCAGCAGCAAATGGAGATTTTGCAAAGAATCAAGCTTTCCAAACAGCTTTTGCAAATGTTAAAACTCATGATTCCAGTTTACACATTATGGGTTTGCTGAGCCCAGGTGGGGTGCATTCTCATCAAGATCATATTTTTGCTTTGATTCGCGCAGCGGCGCAAAATGGAGTGAAGAAAATTTTTGTCCACGCTTTTACAGATGGTCGCGATGTGATGCCAGAAAGTTGTGGGGAGAGTTTCGCAAAGTTGGCGAAGATTTGTCAAGAAACTGGAGCAGAATTAGCCACAATTGGCGGGCGTTATTACGCGATGGATCGTGATCATAATTGGGATCGGATTGATTTGGCTTACCATGCGATAAAGGATCGCCAAGCAGAAGAATTCCCTGACGCGAAAACAGCGATTGCAGCATCCTATGCCGCTGGGAAGAGTGATGAATTTATTGTTCCTTGTCTGATCAAAGTCAGTGACGAAGAAGCCGCGAAGGTGCAGGAACACGACAGTGTGATTTTTGCCAATTTTAGGAATGATCGTCCACGGCAACTCACGGAACGTTTTTTGGAGCAGGGGCCAAAGAATATTGTTTTTGTGACAATGACCCTTTACAACTCAGAGTACAAAAATGTGCTTGTTGCCTACCCGCCTCAGTCAGTAGAACAGACTTTAGGACAGGTGCTTTCTGAGCATGGAATTCACCAATTACGAGTAACGGAGACAGAAAAATTTGCGCATTTGACTTTCTTTATGAACTGCAAACGCGAAGAACCTTGGCCTTTGGAAGATCGCTTCATGTTTGATTCGAATAAAGTTGCGAGTCATGATCTGAAGCCAGAAATGCGGGCCCTTGATATCGCAGGAAAAATTGTTGAAGAAATGAAAAAGGGTGAACACAGTGTCATCCTTTCCAACATTTGTAATGGCGACATGGTGGGTCATACGGGAAATATTCCAGCGGCGATTGCGGCAGTAGAAACCGTAAGTAAGGCCTTAGAAATGATTGTGACTGAGGCAAAGAAGGATGGCTATACCGTGATTATTACTGCTGACCATGGTAACTGTGATGAGATGCTTGATGAAAAGGGAAATGTTCTAACGCAACACAGTACTAATTTAGTTCCTTTCATCCTTCTGAGCGCCGATGGCGCACAGTTAAATCGTGACCATGGCATCATGGCAGATGTGGCCCCGACTCTCTTGCACCTTTTAGGTTTGCCTCAGCCAGTTGAAATGACTGGGAAGAGTTTGGTCTAAGCTACCCAGTAGAACTGACACCAAGCAGTGAAGAGTAAAACTTGAATCACCAAAAAGATCGCAAGAAGTATTTTTTCAAATCCTTCTCTTTTCTGAGTAATGAGTGATAAAAAGATGAAAAAGGGAAAAATACTGATAATGTATCTCATGTTGGAAATCGTTGTTCCAGAAAAGAGTGGAATAAGGTTAAGAAGATTTGCCCAAATAACGAGTTCGTAAGGGAGATATTTCCAACTCAGTCCTAAAGTAGTCAGTGCAAAAATAGTGATAATAGTTTCTATAGGTGTAATGTATCCAATAAAGTGATATGGATACAACAAACTTTTCCATGGCCAACTTAAGGTTTTATGCCATGCTGTTTGGCTATGCAGGAATGCTAAAAAATCTCCAGTTTGCAAATAAGCAAAAATGCAAAACGCGAAGAGACTTATTATTGGTAGAAAAAAATAAATAAAACTTAAATCAATTTTTTGCCAATTCCAGTTTTTGTTTTTAAAATAATGTAAGAGTAAAGGGACCAATAGTAGAATTCCATATGGCTTAGTCAGAGCAGCAAAACTTGCAATTATTGAAGCGAGAAAATACTTGTTCTCAAATAAAAAGAAAAAGCAACTTATTGTGAGCAAGAAGAATAAACTCTCGTTATAAGCTGTTGAAAAGAAAAAGCTGGTTGGAAACAAGAGCAACAAAAGGACACTATTTTGAGCAATTTTTTTTCTATAAGGAACTTGAGCAAAAATTTT
>CAZWOQ010000084.1:0-3323 GCA_964635585.1 uncultured Pseudomonadales bacterium
TGGACGGCCTACACGGAAAATTATCAGCGTTGGTTCATTAAAGAATGCTTACAAGCGATGAACGATTTTGGTTTTCATGACCAAACCAAAGCTCGGGAAAAAAAATACCAAGACTGGCAAGAAAAAATCAAAAAATGGCAAGAAAAATTCAAGAAGCAGCCATTTTTAACCAATAATGCTGAGGAAAATCGCCAAAATTTTGCAAATTTACAAATGAAAGGAGAAACAAGTCAAGCTACCTATAATCAACTGATCAACCAGTATTATAAGGGGCCAGAAGAAGCGGTCGGAATGAGTGCTTGGCAGGTAGCGACTTGGCAAGAATTAGAAAGTGTGCAGCAAAAAAATGAAATGGCGCAGAGTCGTTGTGTAGGAATGGTTTTGGAAACTCGGCCTGATGAAATTACGGCCAATGCAACAGTGAATTTACGGCGTTTGGGAGCGACTAAAATCCAAATTGGTGTGCAGTCACTTGATGATGAAGTTTTGCGACTCAATAAGCGAGGTCACGATGTGGCGACGACGGCTCGAGCTTTTGCTCTTTTGCGCCAAGCTGGTTTCAAAATTCACGTTCATTACATGGCCAATCTTTATGGCAGTACTTCAGAAAAGGATGCAAAAGATTTTCGGAAACTTTTTGCTGATCCCCGTTTTTGCCCCGATGAATTGAAAATTTATCCCTGTTCACTGATCGCAACCGCAGCTCTCATGCGCTACTACAAACAAGGCCTGTGGCACCCCTATTCAGAGGAAGAATTACTTGATTTATCAGTAAAAATGCTCACGCAAGTACCAGAATACTGTCGGGTTACGCGAATGATCCGAGATATTCCCTCTCAAGATATAGTTGTCGGCAACAAAAAAAGCAATTTCCGACAAATTGCTATGGACCAAATTCAGAAATCAAAATTAGCGATTGTGGAAATTCGGAGTCGCGAAATCCGTAACGAAAAATTTCACTCAGACGAAGTGAAACTTCGCATAAAAAGTTACGAAACCAGTGTTAGTCAAGAAAAGTTTTTCCAATTTGTTGTCCCGGTGGAAAAAGACGGCCAAAAAACCGAGCGAATTTTAGCATTTTTGCGGTTAAGTTTAGCAAAACCACTAGAAAATCCTGTCGCAGAATTACTTCCTGAGCTAAAAAATGCTGCACTTATCAGGGAAATTCATGTCTATGGTCGTGCTTTGGGCATTGGTCAGGAAAATGACAGCCAAGCGCAACATTTCGGTTTTGGAAAACGACTCATCGCTGAAGCTCAGCGTCTTGCCGCGGAGGCAGGCTTCAAGAAACTGGCAGTGATTTCAGCAATTGGAACAAGAGAATACTACCGACAGCGGGGTTTTGAAGATGCCGGTCTTTATCAGTGTTTTGATCTCAGCAATTAAGCTTTTTTTTGAAATGCTGGAGCTTTTTCTTCCATTTCGAAGCGCTCCTTGGTGAAGGCAATTTTACGTTTCATTACCGTTTCCACATCGATGTCCAATTCATTGGCGAGCAAAAACAAACAAGCCATTGTGTCCGCAAACTCATCCTCTAAATTTTCTCGAGAAAAAGCTGCAATTTTTGAGTTGCGCTGCAAGTTCATACTGGTCAAAATTTCATCTGCCAATTCACCCAATTCCTCGACCACTTTCATGGTGCGAGCGAAAATCCGTTGTTTTTTGCCCCGTAAGGGCCAATGTCGGTTGAGAAATTTGCCAATACCGCGATATTCTTGTACTAATTCTTGAATAGTCATCTTTTCAGTATATCACTTTGGCCGACAAATTTCAACTATAGGCCTATAAAACTCCGCTCTTTGGCTTATAAACGGGGCAATACCGGGCAAAAGTGCAAGTTCTTCAGAACAACTCGGTTGGAGGACGGCAAGTGTTTCCATTTGTTTGCTGGTCAAGAGAAGGGCAGGTTTTGGGTATTCAACTTTTTGGAAATATTTTTGGTTGAATTGAGCTAGCTTTTTATAGATATTTCTTTCTTTTGTATTGAGTTGCAGAAAAGTTTGTTGACAGATGGCGCAGTGTTGGCAATAACCGCGGTGCAGACTTTTTTCTGAGAAGTAGTGATCAATTCTGGCTTCTAAACAACTCTGACTGCGCGCATAGTTTTTCATTGCTTGGAGCTTACGGATTTCGATTTGCCAGCGCTGTTCTTGCTGAGGACTGCGTGGTTCTGGGTAGGATTTTTGCAATAACTGTTTTTGGATTTCTAGATCATGATCGCTGTAGAGCAAATAGCAAAAACCAGCTTCTCCATTCCTTCCCGCTCGGCCGGCTTCCTGGTAGTAGTTTTCCAAACTTGCGGAAACCTGATAGTGAATGACCAGAGCAATATCATCTTTATCAACGCCCATCCCAAAGGCATTTGTTGCGATAATCAGGTCAAGTTTTTTTGCCAAAAAAGCAGATTGAACATTTTGGCGCTTCTCTTTGGCGAGTCCACCATGGTAAATATCAATTTGGCGTTGAACCGCAAATTGAAAAGTATTAAGAAGGGCAAGTAATTCTTCGCAAGCAAGACGAGTTGAACAATAGATAATTGCGGGTCGTTTAGGATGAAGTTTTAAGATTTTAAAAAGCAAAAGATTTTTATCATAGAGACTACGGCAAGCAATATTTTGAAAAAAAAGATTCTCTCGTAAAAAGGAATGCGCAAATATTTTTGCTTGCCGCAAAGCAAGAATCTGAATAATTTCCGCTTTTACCTGAGGCGTTGCGGTTGCAGTAAATGCAGCTCGGATGATTTTTTGCCCATTTTTTTGAATTTTTTGAATAAATTCTGGAATTTTTTGGTAACTTGGACGGAACTGTTGACCCCAAATACTGGCACAGTGGGCCTCATCTACTACGAAAAGTGGAATTTTTATTTTTTGACAAATTTGGATGAGTTGCGTATTAGCGAGACTTTCTGGAGCAAGATACAGAAAGCGATATTTTCCTTGCTCTAATTGTAGAAGTCGAGATTTGCGCTCTTCTCTGCTTAACTGACTATTAAGAAAAGTGGCAGAAATATTTTTGGCGAGCAAATGTTCGACTTGGTCAGTCATTAGAGAAATTAATGGAGAAATAACAATAGTGGTACCTGGAAGCAGTAAAGCTGGAACTTGAAAACAAATCGATTTGCCTCCGCCAGTCGGTAAAACTGCTAAAGTATCTTGACCCTGAAGAATTGAAGTCACGATAACTTCTTGGCCGGGACGGAATTGCGGAAAAGAAAAGTACTTTTGCAAACAGGCAGTCGCTTGCTTAGCCAAAGACACAGACACGGCGTAAGTATACAAAAGAAAGATTACGGGAAGATGAAAGAAAAAGGGTGATTTAAAGAT
>CAZWOQ010000085.1:0-3270 GCA_964635585.1 uncultured Pseudomonadales bacterium
GTCCGTAAGCTTGGCAGAGAACCACCTTGAGGTTGCAAAGTCTCATCTTGATTGAGCAAAGTCGCAGCAAGAATACCAAGCCGGTCAATTTTGCCTTGATTCCGTTCTAAGTTGGCACTTGCTTCATTGACTGGATATTTTTGAAAAGTTTTAAGCATTTGCTCAAGAGCAGCTTTTTGAACAATGGTATCGGAATTTAACAAGAAATAATAGTTGGCTGGATAGAGACGAATTGCTTGATTGTTGGCTTTTGCAAAACCGAGGTTTTCATGATTTTCAATAATATGAAAGGCTGACCAATGAAGTTGAGCAAAACATTTCCGGATGGCAGCAAGGGAATCATCTTTGGAATGGTTATCAACGATAATAATTTGGCTTTTATCTGCCAAGAGCCGGCTTCTGTGAAGATCTGCCACAACAGATTCCAGCGTTTGTACCGTGAGATCGCTGGTGTTATAGGAAACAATAATGATACTCAAGAGTGGCTGGGTATTTGGCATATTATTGGAAAAGTCGAGCTCGACCGAGACGGTAATGAAATTCTTTGAGCGGTCGATCGGCAATCTTTTTAGCTGGCACCCCGCCGACAAGACAGCCAGGAGGAACATCTTTTGTGACAACAGCGCCTGCTGCTACAACCGCCCCTCGGCCAATGGTAACGCCAGGAAGAATAATTGCCCGGGGGCCAATGAAGACATAATCTTCAATAATTACTTTTTCCTCGCGAGCGGCCATCGTTGGCGAAGCCAAATCATGTTCACTGCTCCAAATCATTACTTCTGAAGCAATATCGACATGATTTCCAATCTGAATGCCCCCTTGGCTTTGCGGCAATTGTCGGCGGCCGTCAAGGCTCACTCTCTCCCCGATTAAGCTGTCTTCCCCAATGCTGATCCCAGCAGGATAATAAATCCGTGCTCCCATGTGTAAAGTTGAACCAGCAGCAATTTTCATGCCACTCAATCGATAGAAGAATCTTCGAAAATGGTGAAATGGTACATTGCCCACTCCCCACCAGAGAAATCCTGTCAACAATTCCAAGGCAATTGCTTGGATGCGACGCAAAATTTTTTGCATAATTTCTGAACTCGTGAGGGTTTTTCCATCTTTGTCTGTGATTGGCATGTCTTCAGTATACAGCATTCAGCTCAAGAAAAGGAAGCTTTTTCTTTTTCTCCCGGATAGGGACGTTGGAAGTGTTCATAGGCTTGTCGAGTAAGAATGCGTCCTTTAGGACTGCGTTTAATAAAAGCAATTTGAATAAGGTAAGGTTCAAGAACTTCTTCGATGGTTCCGGGGTCTTCATTAATACTCGCAGCGAGAGTTTTCAGGCCAACTGGACCGCCATGGTGTTTTTCCATCATCGCCAATATTAAACGGCGATCATTTTCATCTAGACCAAGTTGGTCAATCTCAAAAATATCCAGCGCTCGTTTCACCATCTCTTCAGAAATCTTTGTTTGTTCCATTACTTGGCTAAAATCACGAACACGTTTAAGAAGTTTAAGCGCGATCCGAGGTGTTCCTCGGGAGCGCAGAGCAATCGCTTCCGAAGCAGTGCCTTCAATTTCAATATGTAATTTTTCAGAAGCCCGAATAATGATTTTTTCCAGTTCGCTTGGAGAATAAAATTGGAGACGGTGAATCAAACCGAAACGATCGCGAAACGGCCCAGTGAGCAAACCAAAGCGAGTGGTTGCCCCAACTAAGGTGAATTTTGCTAAATCAAGACGCACCGTTCGGGCCGAAGGCCCTTTGCCAATGACAATGTCCAGACAAAAATCCTCCATGGCAGGATAGAGTGTTTCTTCAACTGCCTTTGGCAGACGATGAATTTCATCAATAAACAGAACATCGCCATCCTTGAGATTTGTTAGAATGGCCGCTAGATCAGCAGTTTTTGAGAGGGCGGTGCCCGAAGTCACTCGGAAATTACTGCCCATTTCCTTTGCAATGAGCTGAGAAAGGGTTGTTTTTCCCAAGCCAGGTGGGCCATAAAATAAAGTATGATCAACAGCTTCTTGACGAGAACGAGCTGCTTTAATGGCGATTTGCAGAGATTTTTTGATATTCTCTTGGCCAATAAACTCAGCCCAATCTTGTGCCCGTAAAGAAGTAAACAGTAACTCCTCTTCACTACTCACCAAGTTGCTGGGATGCTGCATATCTGTCATGATCGTTCACTTCCACTACTCAAAAGTCGAATCGCTTCTTTGAGAGCCTGTTCAACACTGAGTTCTTCCATATCAATTTGCCCCATAATATCACGAGCTTGATTTTCTTCAAAACCAAGGCCCAACAGCGCATCCAAAACATCTTGCTGCTGACTGCTTAAACTGCCAAGATTTAATTCTTTGAGACTTCCCAATTTTCCTTTGAGCTCAATAATAATTTTTTGAGCAAGTTTCTTCCCAACCCGAGGTGCCGCCGTAAAAAATGCCACTTTTGCCTCTTGAACCGCCGTAATCAAACCGGTAGTGCCCTGATCAATCAAACCCATGGCCATCTTGGGACCAACTCCAGAAATTGCCAGCATCATGCGAAAAATTTCCATTTCTTCATCAGTTTGAAAACCATACAGCTCAAAACGATCCTCCTTAATATAGGGATGAATTTTGAGTTCTAGAGGCATTTCACCCGCAGCTTGGACTTGTTGCCAGAGATGTTGCGGAACACTAACCTGAAAGCCAACACCCTGAATTACGATGAGGAGCGAATCTTTTTGTACTCGGGCTGAGCCAGCCAAAAAACCAATCATAAATTTAGAATCCTTTAGGTTAACATTTTTAAACGAAATGAAGCTTGGTGACAAATCATAATTGCCAATGCGTCAATCGTATCATCAATGATTTTGCCTGGAAGCAACAACTCACTGCGTACCATCTTTTCTACCGCCTTTTTGTCCGCACGTCCATAGCCAGTCAAACTTTGTTTAATTTGCAAAGGCGTATATTCAGCAATTTGTAAACCATGCCTCAGGAAAACTCCCAGGGCAACTCCCCGCGCTTCACTGACGTGAAGCGCGGTCGTCTTATTCTTAAACCAAAATAAAGATTCAAGAGCAGCTTGAGTGGGCTGTTCAGCGTCCATAACTTCCTCAAGCTCTCGAATAATTTGACTATAGCGTTGCATCAGACTGGCACTTTTGTCAGTTTGGACACAACCAAAACGGAGATCTTGCCACTGGTTAGCAATTTTGCGGCCCACGGCCCAACCAAGGCGATCGTAACCAGGATCAATTGCAATAATTTTATCGGAATCTTTCATGAA
>CAZWOQ010000086.1:0-3266 GCA_964635585.1 uncultured Pseudomonadales bacterium
GCTAAGATTGCGGCAATAAGAACTTCTTGCCAGTGGTCTTTGATCCATTCTAAAGTTTTAGACTCAAAAGCATTAATAATACCTCCAAGAATTGGTATTTGCTTAGCCGCTTCAAAAGCGGCTTCAGCAGCTGCAGTACTTCCTCCAGTGGCGGCAGCTAAAGCAGCTTTCAGTCCCCATTCCAAACCTTTTTTGCCAAGCTCGTTGACCCCTTTATCAAGTAAAGCGCTGTTTTTCCCACCTAATAACCCAAACGCCTGCTGAGCGAAAGGATTTTCGTGAGCAGATTGCCCTTGATTACCTTGAAAATAGGGGAGATTCAAAACTTGGTTGGCATTGATTCCATAAAAATCGAGTGGAGAAGCATTGGGCGCTTGTCGAACAAATTGCTCGGTGGTTGTAATTGTGATGGTTTCAGTGATCTGGTACTCTGGCTGATAGTATTGGATAAAGACTTGTTGGTCTTCTTTAGCCAGAGACTGGTAAAAAGCGTGGAGAGCTTCTTGTCTCTGTTGTTGATATTCAAGAAGAACTGGATCGGTGGTTGTTTGGCCAGCATAGGCACGCATAAGCTCAGTGCCATCAAGATTCCTATCTGGGTTGAGGGCTGGATCGTAGTCTTGATTTCGTTGCAACTCTCGTTGATAAAACCGCGCAAACTCCTTTTGCCCTGCCTCCGTCGCATTTTGCTTTTTGAGATACTCCTGAAATTCAGGAACAGACATTTGTTCTTGATTAATTTCTCGGCGGATTTCACTGGCCCAGTGACTCCTTTTACTTACCCAATAGCTGTAGAGAAGATTTCGAACTTGGTTGGCGCTTTCTGGATCGCTGAGCACCTGCTGACTTACCACGTCGCCAAAAAAAAGCGCGAACTGAGAGGAAGACATGGTGAGAGCGAATTCAGCGGGGAATCCTTGTTGAATAAAGGTGTTAATTCCAGGAATAACATTTTTTTGAATCAAAATGCTGGAATTGGTTTGATCTCGGCCAGATTCTAGAGCGAATTTTTGCAGCTGGGCAAGAAAAGTCTGTTCATCTAGACCCGTGAAAGTTTGGTTGATTTGTTCAAGAACTTGTTTTGCTTCGGGAGAATCAGCTGAGAGAGATTCTGCCTGTCTTTGGAAAAATTGCTCTGCTTCTCCTGAATTCGTTATGTTTTCATCTCTGTTTTTTTGTCTTGGATTGAGATTCTCCAGAAGGTCTTTTTCAGAAATATCTTTTTTTGGAAGAATACCTCGTTCAGCGATGTTTTTTACTTCTGTACTCAGTGTCTGGACAGCTTTTAAGTCAAGTAAAAGGTCTAGAGATGCTTCTCGAGAGAAGTTGCTTCGAGCAGAAACTTCTTGGATGAGTTGGCTAAGATTGTAATCTCCTGAGGCTAGAAGGTTTTCAACTTTTCCAAAAGCTGCTTGCATCAATTGCTGACGAGCTTCGAGAGAAAGTTGGTCAAAACTTGGCGCTTCTTTTAAGCCAAGTGCAGCGAGTGTTTCAGGGGTATAGTAGGCAGCAAGAGCTTGATTAATCGTGATGATCGAGAGCGATTGAATATAGAGTTTACTTGTGGGATCAAGTTGGGCTAAATTAAATTCTTCAGAAAAACCGAGGGTTTTCTTTGTTTCTTCTTCGGGCTGATTTGGTGGCTCCTCACCTTCGGTTTCTGTCTCTTTTTCTTCTTCACTGGGCGGAATCGCTGCAGCGGGGCTTTCACCTGTTGTTTTAAGGCTTTCTTCTCCTGTCGTTGGTTCTTCAAATGTTTCTTCAAGTCTCTTTTCTTGATTCGCTTGACCAAGCAGATCAAGAAAATTACGACATATCTCAGTTACTTCTGTTTGATCTTCACAGCGAAGGAGTTCTTCTTCATCAAGAGATGCCTGCGTATCAAGATTGAGTTGTTGACTGGGTAAAAATTTTTCGATCTTTTTTAAGTTATCGGAAATCTGAGCACTGAGTTTTTCTGTACGGAGTAAAGCTTGATAGGCTTCATCAATAAAAGCAATCAAATCAGCAGCAAGGAGAGCATTTCCTCGCTGATTTGGATTGGGATAGAGCAGTGGATTATTGAGTTCTTTAGTTTTAATCAGTCGAAAATCATTATTAACAGCATCTTTAACAGGAAATTCGCTTTGGGAAAGACTGATGTTTTTGTCGAGTTGGTTATAAAGATCAGTCAGAAAACCCGTAGATCGAATGATAACGCCAAAAAGTTGCTCAGGGGTCAATGTCTCCGCACTTCTGAGGCTTCGTAAACGAACTCGAATTTTTTGATCTTTTTGATCGGCTGAGTCAGCCATGTTTTTTCCTACAATACATTTAAAAAACCAGCCTCATTATACCTGAAAAACTGAGGGTCGTCAGAATAGAACTCAGTCTCCCAACATCCAGGCGCTGAAGCTTAGTGACCGTTGCGGTCCAATAAGATTGGCAAAAAAATCTGTCACACTTTCTGATTCATAAGGGTTTTGTTTTGAGAGAGAGCTCATTTGTTTTTGAGAAAAAGTTTTTTTCGCTTGAGAGTTACTCTGTCCAAACTGAAAGGGAAGAGCGGATTTCTGCCAGAGTGTGGGACTGCAATCTGGACAAAAACAAGGATCAGCAATGCTGCGGTGGCAGAGTGGACAATGATACCCCTTGGCGATTTCTCCAGAAACCGAAAGGGGAAGTCCTAAATTGACCCCTGCGGATTGGCCCTGAAGCATAAGCGATGGCAGCGTGCCCCCCAAGCAAGATCCTAGGCTGAATCCTCTTTGTAGTGCCCCCAGCCCACCAACATTTTGGAAAAGTGCGGCGAGACCAAGATTGAAAGCCCCTGCTTCACTTGGGGTCGCGCTTTTTTCTTTTTTCCAATAGGCAAGAAAAGTTTGGTACTCCTGATTGAGTTTTTCTGGAGTAATTCGGCTAATATTGACCGAAGAATTTTTTTCTTTTTGGTAAAACAAGTGGTTGTTTCTTATTGTGTTTTCCCAAAATCTTCTTAGCCGATCCAGTTCTTCGACATCTTTTTGATGTAGAGTTTCTTTTGCAAATATGTTTTTACTATTCAACCAAAAGAAATTATCAAAGAGTTCGTCAAAGTCTTGCCAAAAAGAATTTTGATCAATTTCTAACTCTCTTTGGTCAACTGGAGTCTTTTTTTCCAATGGGGTTAAAATTTTTTCAATCTCAGTTAGGTTAAGCTGAGTATTAACCTCCGTGGCAGAAAGCATAATGAGATGGTTGATCTGTTCACGATTTAAAAATTTTGCTTGTCGTATTGCTTCTTCTAA
>CAZWOQ010000087.1:0-3262 GCA_964635585.1 uncultured Pseudomonadales bacterium
TATCCAGTAATTATTCAGCATCTTGATGCGAGTAATGCGGTGATTGACCAAACTACTACCAAAGTTGGTGTAGTTGATGCCGTGAAGGTCTCTGCCACGATTGCTCCACAACTTACTTTCACCGTGGCTGGGGAAAGCTCGGGAACGAGTGCTTGTGGTGGAAGTACGGGTGTGACTACCCAGGCTTTGGCAGTTCCCTTTGGTGAGTTGCCTTTGGGCAGCTTCATGAATGCTTCACAGCTTCTCACCGTGGTAACGAATGCCTCTGCTGGTTATGTGGTTACAGCGATTGAAAATGACCAGTTGGGTCGAAATGGGAATGTTTGTACGGGTGATGGATCAAGTTCAAATTCCTGTATTGTAGACGCCAGTGTTTCAGGCATTTCTCATACAACTTCTGCGGACTGGACGAGCACTTCTGATCCTGGTTTCGGCTATAGTCTTCAGGTAGTAACTGCTGGAATTACTCCCGCCTTTTATTACAATGAATCAGCTCGAACCTTTTCCGCAAAACAATTTGCTGATCAAGAAGATGGCCAAGCTCCTCAAACTCTTTTTAGTCGGAGTACGGTTGCTCAGAATGACCAAGTCAGAGTTTGTTACCGAATTCTTGCTGCGGTAACGAACGTGGCTGGTGATTACGAAAACTACTTAGTTTATACGGCTTCGGCGACTTTTTAAAAAGAAAAATTTTATGAAAAAAATCTGCCCTTCTCTCTTTGCTAGCCTTTTGCTTATTTTTTCTTTCATGCTGTTGCCGTGGCGAGTGCAAGCAGCAGAAATGGTTTCTTTGACTGCTTCTCCAGTACGAGTTGGAGATGATGGCAGTGTGACTTTAAATCCTGGTGAGAAGAAGCAAGTTCAGTTGAAAATTCGCAATAATAGTGATCAAGCTTTGACCGTGGAAAGCCGTGTAATTGACTTTACTGTAGCGGAAGACGGCCAAACACCTATCCCAGTAACGGAAGAGACTTCGAATCGTTGGAGTTTAGCTTCTTGGGTGACTCTAGTGCCCGCAGTGAACACAATCGAGGCAAATTCTACGGCAGTGGTAAATGCTTTAATCGAAGTGCCCGCAGATGCTTTGCCTGGTGGTCACTATGCATTGGTCTATCACACACCAAATAACGAGGAAGCAACCACCATGGGCTCCGGTATTTCCCAACGAGTGGGAACCTTACTCTACGTGATTGTGAGTGGTGACATCAAGCGTTCTGCTAACATTCAAAAGTTTGATTGGCCAAAGTTTGTGGAAAATGGGCCAATTGGTTTTTCTTTGAAGGTGGATAACCAGTCTGATGTTCATCTCAATGTTGCTCCAGAGGTGCGAATCTATAACCTTTTTGGTAAGGAAGTTGGTCACATTACTCTTGATCGGAAAAATGTTTTCCCTCTCGCTACTCGGCAATTTGATGGCGTTTGGGATAAAGTTTGGGGCTTTGGTTATTACAAGGCAGTGGCTGAGGTAGTTTACAGTGATCAGGGTCAAGTAGCCACGGCAGTGGTGCCAATGTGGATGATTCCAGTGAAGTTGCTCTTACTCGTGGCAATTGCGTTATTGTTGATCATTATTTTCGTCAAGGCAATCAAGCGAAGAAAAGGCAAATCTGGTGGTAATGGTCAAATGCCAAGCGAAAATGCTACACTGGAAGCCGATGATTCAACGGATACGCAGTTTTAAACTTTTTTCTTTTCGGCCCAGTATTTTCAGGTTCTGCTTTGTTTTGTTGTCGCTTTTTCTTTTTCTAACAAAAACAGAAACGCTTTTTGCGGCTTCTGTAAACATTTCTGCGAGTATCCCCGACCACATTGCCCCATCAACGCCAATTTTAATCAGTCCAGCGGATGAGGCCTTACTTTCTACCGCAACGCCAGATTTCCAGTGGTATGAATCCATTGATGAAACCGCTTTGGCTGGATATAGAATTTTTCTTGATTCAGTTCAGCACTATGGAGATTTACCACTCACAGACACTGACAATAGTAATTATGTCCTGACATATGATTCACTCAATGGTATTTATAGCTTGATCCCAAAAACGGCACTTTCGGAAGGCTATCATAGCTGGCGAATTGAGGCTTTTGATTATGGAGATAATTCAGGTGTTTCGGATACTTGGAATTTTACGGTTGATACCTTAGTGCCAGATTTCATTATTACTCAAATTGGTGACCAAGGAACCAATATCTCTGCCTTAAACCCCAGCAGCGTCCCCAGTAGTCCAGTCATCCTCTTTGCGAATGATCCAACCGCCAATGAACCAATTATTGTTGCAAGCACTGAGGCCAATAGTTCAGTGAGCCTCTTAGTAAGTATCCCTGGGGATCCCAGTCAATCTTTTTCAACTTCTGTCGATGGGTCAGGTCACTATCAACTCCAGTTGGGAATTTTACCTCGAGACACAGACATCCGTTTAGATTTCACCATCACCGATCAGGTTGGTCATGTCTCCGTTTTGGAAGGGCTTTACATTCGAATTCCCACCTATTATTGGCCAGCTTCGCCGACTCCAACCTATACCCCAACTCCTGCTCCAACCGCTACCGCGACCACGACACCTCAGCTCACTCCAGTTCCAACACGAAGAATTACTCCAGCTGCGGTATTGAGCCCGTCTCCTGTCGTGAGTCCCTCTCCGACCTTACTTCCAAGCGTTTCACCTTTGCCTACAGCTCTGCCCACGAAGAGTATCCAAATTCCGATTATCCCGCCCAAGGAAGTAGTGCATGAGTTTACCCAAGAAGTTTCAGAACGTTTCCCAGAAAAAATTGCGAAAGCTTTGGATGCGATGACGCGATCAGCCTGGTGGTTAGCTCTGGCACCTTGGCTGGCAGTTTTACTCAGCGTCTTGCCTATTCTTTTTGCCTTTTTGTTGGTATTAAGTAAGTTCTTTTCACTGCTTTCACCTCAATTATTCAAAAAACTTTTCCAGTTATTTTGGCTACAAATTTTTCAACAAAACGCTGGCCGACATCTTGTTTTCGAAGAAAGCCAAAGTATTGCAGCCCCATTGGTTCGGGTTGAATTACGTGATGCCCAGTCTAAGGAACTTTTGGAGTATCAAATTACAGACGCGAATGGAAATTTTCAAGATTTCGCTTGGCCCTCAGGAAAAAGCCTGCAGCTGCAAGTAGTAGACAAAAATTTCTATTTTCCTGTGGGCATTAAAAAACCCGTTCAGTTGCAATTGTGGGAGTATTACCAAAACGAAGTGTTTCAAGTCAATGAACATTGGCCGCCAGCCTTTTTGATTCCGACCTT
>CAZWOQ010000088.1:0-3037 GCA_964635585.1 uncultured Pseudomonadales bacterium
GATCTCCGCGTTCAATCGGGCCAGCACTAATAAGTGGAAAAAAACTTATAAAAAGAGCATATAAACCAAAGTTTTTTTCAACATAATATTTTTTTCGATATATATCAATGAGATAACCGGCAATTTGAAAAGTATAAAAAGAAACTCCCAAAGGTAATAACCACTCAGTATGAAAAAACAGCGGCGATTGACCGAAGTACTCAAGACCAAGATTTAAATTCTCCAGAAAAAAGTTACTATATTTCCAAAAAGCTAATAGAAGAAATAAAACAAAGAGTGCTAAAAACAACCAAGGACCACGCCTCTTTGCTTTCTCCATTTTCCGGGCAATCAAGTAACTTCCGGAAGTAAGCATGAGTAACAACAAAAAATACTTCAGTGAGACCAGTGCGTAAAAAATCCAACTAACAAGCAGCAACCACTTCCACTGTTTTGCTTTTGGAAGTAACCAAAAAACAAAAAAAACAATAATAAAAAAAAGAAAAAAATCAAGCGAACTGAGTGACATTGTTTTCCAACCCTTTTCTCATCATACAAAGAAATCTAAAAAAAACGAGCCGCACTTTTTCTGCTTTTATTAGGAACGTTGTCATTTACTGAGCAGCAATATTACTCTCACTTGGCAATGCTTTTACAACAAAACGCTGACTATCAAGAAAACCTGTACAGGTGTACACCGTGACCACCTCATGATCCGTCGGCAGGACTTCTTCCACCGCATTCGGCAAAACGCGCTTTGTCTCACTGACAATGTATTTTGCAGTTTTTCCCTCAGCGTCTAACAAAAGAATTTCTTGGCCAACCTGAATTTCCGGCAAACGAGCGAACAAATGCTTGGTGTTATGAGCATAAATCACAATGTTACTGCCCTCTTTTGGCCGAGCAGAACTCAATAAATAGCTGGCACTTTTTTCACTTATTTCCCAAAGACCATTTTTTACTAAAGTGCCTTGAAGTGAAAGATCAATCGACAAACTGGGAATTTGGATCTGCTTTGGTAATTGACCACGCAACTCTGCTTGCGCAACAAAACTTGGAGCAACTTTAAAAGAAAGAATTGTTTTTTCGTAAGCGAAGTAAAAAAGTGAAGCGAAAAGTATTTGCAAACTAACAAAAAAAACCAAAAAAACCTGGAAGTAACGATTATGAAACATTTTTGCAAGTAATAAAATCCAATTCAAAAATACCGCAAAGCTCCAACAAGAAACTTTTAAAATACCTAGTCTACTTAAATAAAAAATTTTTTCTAATAAAAAAAGAATATTTTCTCCACCTTGTTGAATACTTTCGAATACATGGAGGATCCCGAGAAAGAAAATTCGTAGCAAAAAACTGAGCCCAACTTCAAAAAGCAAAGCAAAAGAAAAGGCTTCACGCCAAACCTGAATGAGGAGTTGTTTTATTTGCCAGAAAAGAAAGTCAGTTCCCCAAACAAAAAAATCCGCGTGACGCTGAGCTTGAAAGTGACTCTCTGAGAAAAAGTAAAAAACAGAATGTTTCGCAAATTTCGCCAATTTCTTTAGGAAACAAGAAGAGCGGCGCGCCAGTTTCTGGCCGCGCCGCTTCTGCATATGCAGATATTTTTCAATCTGCTTATGCCACTTTCTGATTTTTCTTGTAAGCATAGATTGCTGCAATACTGCCTGCTAAACCGATTAGCATACCACCAGCTACAAAGAGCTCATTCTGTTTGCCGGTATTCGCTAATTGCTCAATTTTCTGCTCTGGCATGGGGCAATCTTTTGGCAAAGAAATATGCATGGCCTGCTCAGGATAGTCGGGAGCCTTGGCATAAACCGTGCCTTCAGCCATATCGAAATCAATCTTAGCGCGACCATCTTTGTTGGTACTGATTTCTTTCACTTGGTCATTAAAAGTGAAACGCACCTTGATGTCCTTCGCTGGATACCCCTCATGCTTGAGATCCATGACCGCATCGAAAGTACTGTTGCCACACTGGACTCGATCACTGTTCAAAGAAGAACGGTAACCTGAGTAACCATTATCAACTTGTGGATCAGAAGGGGCTTCTGGAACTGGAGTTGTCGTAGGAGTCTCTCCTTCACAGATTTCATAATCTGCTACATAACAATCTCTTTCTATAGTCTGCTCTTCTGTCTTTGCTTTACACCTACCAAAACATGTATCCAAACAACTTCTTATTTGAGTAACACTTGTTTTTCCATCACCAGTGCCACAAACAGCATTTAATTCACAACTACCAACTGATTTATCTGTCCACTCTGACCAATTATTACAAAATGAGTACACTGGGGTAGGGGTCGGAGTAGGTTTTGGATAGTGTTTTGCTTCCGATCTACTTGGTAAAAAGAGGGCAACTGAAAGTAGCCCAGAGACAACTGTCAACGACAGTAAGAGAGTGCTGCGACGCATTGCAACCTTTCGTGGGCAGAAAAATTTATTAACCCATTCAAAGGCAAGCTAAAAACATACTAATATATAAAAATAGATTAAACAAGCAGCAATTTATTGGAAATCTTTAGAAAAAGAAGGGCCCCGGAACGGGGCCCCTTCTCTCATTTCAACAAAAACTTATTCTCTTGGCGAATTCCCGGCAGCAGCCGGTGGCATACCTGCACCCAGCTGTAATCCTCCACCTAAAGTTACGGTGCTTGCAGTAACACTTCCATCCGTTCCCGTTTCACCAAAAACGCTTAACTCCATTCCCACCGCCAAGTCACTTTTACTGGCTTCGGCAGTCTCCTGATAGAGAGTGTTCTCAGAGAGAATGACAATTTTACTGCTACCATCAGCCATTTTGACAGTAATCGTATCACCATCAAGAGCGGTCACTTCACCAGAAAAAGCTCCGCCATTTCGCTGTTGGAAACCAGTGGGACTGGTCGTTGCCGCTTGATTTTGACCTCGACTTCCTTGGCGCTGCTCAACTCCGAAAGCAACCCCATTCGTTATACGGCTCCGTCTTCCAACCTGCATTCCGATCAAGAATGCGCCTATGGCGACAAGGAAAACCACTACGCCACTGATGAGATATTCTTTTTTTATTTTCATCTGA
>CAZWOQ010000089.1:0-3027 GCA_964635585.1 uncultured Pseudomonadales bacterium
ATAGCTCAGCTTGAGGCTGACAAAAAACAGTTGGAATCTGATCAACAGCGTTTAGCAACCTTAGAAAATCAATTGAATGAACAAGCAGAATTTTTTAAGGGGGAAATTGCCAAAGCCAAGGATTATCAATCACAATTGAGTGGACAAATTGCTTCATTGACCGCAAAACAGCAGGCGATTATTAATGCTCGGTCGGGGAGTTACACGACTTCAGTTGGGGAAGTACCTTTAGCTGATGATTTTAATGCTTCGATTGCTTTCAAAAGTCAGGCTCCAGGAAACTCATTTGCCGTTTTTAGTTTTGGTGCCTATACCCATCGCAATGGAATGAGTCAGTATGGTGCAAAGGCTCGGGCAGAAGCGGGGCAAAATGCGGAAACCATTCTCAAAGCCTACTATCCTGGTAGTCAGATTAAAACTGATTACCCAGAAATGTCGAACATTTCTGTTGAAGGAGTGGGAACGATTTCTTTTGAAGACCAATACCTCTTGGGAATTTATGAGATTCCCGAAAGCTGGCCAGCGGAGACTTTGAAAGCCCAGGCAATTGCTGCGAGAACTTTCGCTATTCGTTATACCAGTAATGGCCAAAAATCGATTTGTACATCGGAAAGCTGTCAAGTGTTCAAGAATTCACCCAAAAGTGGTGCTTGGAAGGATGCGGTGATGGCAACTCGAGGCCAAGTTCTGGTTGATGGCTCAGGAAGTCCCATCTCGACGCAATACGCTTCGACCCATGGGGGATATACCAATATGATCGGTTGGGATTTGAATGGTAGTTATGATTCGGGCAGTTGGTCAACGAATGCTTGGGAAAATAAAGCGAGTAGTCCTTGGTTCTACAAAGCTTGGTATCGCAATGGCTATTCAAGTTCTGGGGCAAGTTGTGGGAGAAATCACCCGTGGCTTTCTCAAGAAGAGTTTTCTGACATTATTAATGCTTGGATTGTACGCAAGAATCCCAATGGAGCTGATGCAGATCGAATTGAACCAGTGACAATCAACGAGTGTAATATTGGCGGTCAGGGAGGAAATCCCTACTCAATGAGTGAGTTGCGAGAGAAAGCAAATAATAGTGGAGGAGCGGTTACGAATGTGAGTTCAGTTTCTGTGAGTCACTCTAACTCAGGCAGTACCACAAGTGTAACGGTAAACACGAATCGCGGAACCCTCAGTATTCCTGGAGACGAATTTAAAACGACCTTTAATTTACGAGCACCTGGCTACCTGCGAATTCCACAAAGTGGCTTCACTTTCTTTAATATTGAGTTTAAAAATTAATTACTTGGCCCAACAAGGTATTTGGCACTCCAAGGTTGATAGTTACTATAATAGGAGTCTTCGCGGAGAACTTGACCGTTTTTATCTTTAATAACATTGGTGAATTCAGCTTTAATTCCGGTTGCAGACCAGTCAATTTGTTTTATCTGCCCAGGAGCTAACGAAGGATCCGTAAGGTAAACTGGAGCGGCGGCAGCTTGATAGCCCCACTTGCGGTAGCCAATAATTTCTGTAGTTCGGCCATCACTTGTGCCATAGATTTTGGCGTCCATGTAAAGATTTTCGCTGTCAGTATCGAAGTGGAGGAGGATGAAGTGCTCGGTATCATTAATAAAACGCAAGTCAATGTTCCCAGAGTAGACTGTGGCATCGAAACCCGGTTCATTATTAATTTCGTAATAAGAAACCCGATACGAATGCGCCAATCTTTTACTTACCTTGAGACCAGAGTCAAGAAGGGCGCGAAAGAGAGTGCTACTGACTTGGCAGACTCCACCTCCGGGTGCTAAAACTGTCTGGCCATTTTGAATGATATATGCGGCTTTATATTCCGTTTCGGTAGAGACCTCACCCAAAGCTTTGTTAAAAGAAAATTCTTCACCAGGAGGAATAATAATGTTGTTGATTTTACTTGCTGTTAGGGCAACGTTATGAATCCGTGCCGGAATAGAGTGGGCATACCAACTTTCGCCAAAGCCAATGAGTTCGTTGATCCCGAGGTCATTAGTAGAAGCGAGAGAGATTGCGGCAGGGGCAGTAGTTACTGGCAAAATTTCTTCAAATTGAGTTTTGTCTTCAGGATCATTTTCGATTTTTTCTAAATCTTGGACGATACGATCAACGGTCTTTTCTTGATCAAGAACGGTAGCTGCTTCATCTGCTTGGAACTCGTGAACAATAAGTGTTTCTGGATCATAGCTAAAAACAGCGTTTTTTCCTGGTTGATTGATTTGCTTTGCCCAAGTTGCCACTTTTTCTGCGATGGCAATTTGGTTATTGTCTTCTTGACTAATTCCATCAGGAAAGGCAAGAAAACTAACCAAATCTTGATCATTAAGGGTAAACTTTTGGTAAGCAAACTGGAAGACAATGCTTTTGCCGATAAGCTTCTTTATTCGCTCTTGGGCTTCTCGCAAACCCTCTGCATCAAGTGGTTGGGCAGTGTTTTGTGTAATGGCTATTACTTGGAAATCTGTGTCCTTGAGGTTTTTTAAGTTTTGGTCAAAGAGTCGTTGGAGTTGTTGCCAGTTTTCTTCGTAATCAAGGTGGAGCCCAATGCTTCCAGGGTTGATCTCGAGGCTTTCAATTTTACCCGAAGTGTGAAGAATGGCCGAAGCTTTCTCGCCAGGAAGATCGGTTAAAGCGATAAAATTACGGAGAAAAGTTTGGAGCTTTTCTTCATTGATGCGTATTTGTGTATAAAAACGTTGTTTCTGGAAACTGCTCTTAGTAAAAGTTAAGAATTTTTGCCAGAAGTTCCCTTGGTGTCCGACCAGAAAAGCTTCAGCAAGAACTTCGTCAAAGTTGTCATTTGCCTCAATCTCTTGAAGAGAAATTGAACTTGAACTCTCTTGAAAAGAAATTTCTAAGCGGCGTTCAGGCCAATTCTCCTGTCGAGTAATGAGTCTTTTTTCCAATCGGTCTCGAGCTTCTTCTTTCGTGTAACCACCTACTTGGATATCATCAATAAAAAGGTTTGGGAAAAAACGATTCTCAAAATAGGAGAAGTAAAGCAGAAAGAGGGAA
>CAZWOQ010000090.1:0-3002 GCA_964635585.1 uncultured Pseudomonadales bacterium
CTAACCAAGGGGGTAAACTTACTTCCATATGCGCGTGAGCTCTTGCTGCATTGCGCAAAAGTCGCAACCCTTTGCGCAAATGGGCTTCAATGTGTACGTTAACGTCGAAGTCTTTACTGACTTTCTGGAAAAGGGAGCTTGGCCGATTTTGCCAATCTTTTTGTTGATGTAACCAAGCATAAGCAACAAAAGTATCTGTTTCACCAGTATAAATCGCCAATGCATACATGTGCTGCAAAAATTCCTCCATATTTCGATAGAAATCTCCTTCCAGAATATTACCCGCCATCTCCAAAAGTTGAGATACATCACCTTGAAAAGGTTTTCCTACTTGGGTCGCGATACGCCGAATAGCTTCAGTATCATCTTCACTGCCTTTACTTTGGCTAGCAATTACGGCTTTCAACATTGTCATAACATCAAAAAACTCTCCCCAAAACTTACCATTGGGCCGCAACAAACGACCCGCTTCATCTGAAGCTAACTGCCAAGTCCGAAATTCTTCCAACAACTCTTCGACTTCGCCAAGAAAGCGTTCGTAGGTCCCCTTCTTGTCTCCTTCATTGATTGCCGCCAATAATGGATGACCTTTTTTGTCGTATCCAACTAAACTGTTTGCTTCGGCTAATTGATCAGGACTATGCACAACACACCATCAAAACACAACAGATTGTGTTTATCAATATTGAATTCTACAAACTGTTGTGGTACTTTCCAAAACCTATAAAGAAAATTATCGACCCGTACTGCCAAAACCACCCCGGTCTTGCTCTGCAAAATGTTCCCGCTCTTCAAGAAGAATTGGCTCTCGTTCTAAGACAATCATCTGTACCAAACGCTCCCCTTTTTTAATACTCACGGATTCTTCACTGAAGTTGTAGAGAGCGGCATGGTATTCATCACCATCACCCCGATAATCATAATCACCCACACCAATACCGTTCGCCATAATCAAGCCGCGCTTGTGCAGAGAGCTCCGTGCGGAAACCAAAACAAAATAACCCTCAGGAATTTGCAGTGCAATGTTGAGTGGCACTAAAACAACTGCTTTGGGCGGAATTTCCACATCTATACGACTGGCTAAATCCAGTGCCGCCGCACCAGCAGTTTTGTACTCTGGCAAAGGCAAACTTGTATCGAAACGTTTGATTAAAACTTTCATCTTGACTATGCTACCATAAGCCTATGCAGATCGAAACCTTTACTTTAGGGGAACTCCAAACGAATAGCTACCTGCTTACCCAAGAAAGCAGTTCCGAGGCACTTCTTATCGACCCAGCGGATGAAAGTGATTGGCTCAACGAGGAGCTGCTGCGTCGCGGCTTGCAACTTAAGGCGGTACTCTTAACGCATGGCCATTTTGATCACGTATTAGCGCTCTTGGGTCTTAAGTTAGCTTGGCAAATGCCAATTCTTCTCCATCCAGCTGATAATTTTTTGTTGGAAAGAGCGGCTGCTTCGGCAGAACATTGGCTCAAACACTCTGTCGATCCTGTTCCTGCTGCTGACCAAGAAATTGAAGACCAAGAACAACTGAGCATTGCTGGATTTTCTTTCCAGGTCATTGCTTTGCCTGGTCATACTCCAGGGAGTGTGGGCTTTCTTTTTCCAAAAGAAAAAATGTTTTTTTCTGGTGATACTCTTTTTCAGGATGGCGTAGGAAGTACTCAGCACCACTATTCCAATAAAACCGCACTATTTAAAAGTTTGCAAAAAATAAAAACCCTGAGCGAAGCTCAAAAAATTGCTGAGATTTACCCAGGCCATGGAGAAAGCTTTTTTCCCAATTTTTAAGACACAATTAAACGTGAAGAGAATGATATTCAAGCAATAGTGTCCCTGTTTCATTAAGTTGTTGACTGCTGCGTAATTGCCAACGCTTTAGTTCGGATTTTTCCGCTTGAAAAAGTGCCACCCCCTTGCCGAAAGAAACGGGTTCTACCGTGAGATACAGCTGATCAACCAGATTCTTTTGTAAAAAGAGATTATAGATAGTTGCACCACCGCAAAGGGCTAATTCTTGGTAGCCTTGGCGAGTAAGTTCGGCAATAAGTTCTTCAGGCTCAGCTGCAGTAAATTCTAGGTCTTTTGGTAATGCTGCCAGCTGCTGTTTTTGCAAAAATTCAGCAGTCAATTCTTCGGGTCTTGATGTCAAAACCACCGTTTTTCTTTCTGGCAGAACTCGACCAATCGTGGCGAAGGTTTTTGAACCCATAACCATCACTTTCAATTCCTTACTTTTTTTCGTAAAAAAGGCTTTATCTTCTTGGCTGGTCCACAGGGTTGAAGGTAAAGTTTCTTGGTCTGCCGGTGAAATATACATATCAAGGCTCACCGCCGCCAAAAGAACGACTTTCATGCTTGCTCCTTTTCTGTGATCGCCTGACCACTCCCCCCTTTTTCCCAAGTTACACTATTCAAAAGTGGGCCATAGACATCATCTTCCCGATTGATAAAAAGTTTTTCTTTCTCTGCTGCTGTCGAGAGTCTCTCAAGAAATCTCACTTGAGGACATTCTTGGATCAAGGCTAAGGGGCAACGCTCCGCCACCTCACCCATTTCTAAAGTTCCTGCTACTGCCAAAGCCTCCGCAACATTAACATGAACCATCTTTATTTCTCGACCAAAAAGATCTTGATCGCCAATACAACTATTGAGTGCTTCAAAACCACAAGTTGCTAAAGACACGCCCACTACGCCCCAACGTAAGGGAAAAGAGTGACTGTCCGTCACAATGATTCCCAAATTTTGAATCTGATATTTTTCTCGAAGTTTTTGCCAAAGTTCATCAATGGTTTCTTGCAATTTCCTTGGCCATAAAACATAAGCGGGAAAAGTTTTTCCAGCACTATCAGTCAATTGCGCATTGGATTCGTCAATTCCCGCATTAATACCCAAAGTGTGATCCTTTATGGTGAGCATCATGTCGTACTGGGAATAAGCGGAAGGCAAATACCAATCGGCCTCTTGACGCACAAGAGCATGTTTCTCTTCTCGTTCCG
>CAZWOQ010000091.1:0-2934 GCA_964635585.1 uncultured Pseudomonadales bacterium
CATAGGAATCACCCGTTTTTTTGCCAGAAGTAATATTAAAATTTCCAAATTGCAAATAATAGGAATCAGAACGCAAATTTTCTGCATGACTCAAGGAAGGGAAACAGAAACCCAAAAATAACACTGCCAACAAACTGAGATACTTACGAAACATCTTCATCTTTTTTTGCTGCTTCTTCAACTTCTTCCAACATATCCGAAAGATCATCGTCTCCAAAATCTTGTTTTTGCTGTAACTGACGAAGCAGCAATTGCAAATCTGAACGCAACAAGCGCATCTCCGCATCAAGCTGAAAACGATTCTTTGCCGGATAACCAAGCAAAAATTCAAACATGGGGAGACGTTTGTTTAAAAGCGACTGCACAAACTCACTGACCGCCTGGTCGTCACTTCTTGCTTTGCGTAAGGCCCTTTCACCAACATCCAACATCAAAGCCTGCTCATAAGCGCGCCGGCTCTGCAACTGTGCAAAAACAAAGAAAAACATAACTAAAGGAATAGCAAAAAGACTACTCCAATCCATGACGTTAAAAGCCAAAGACGTTCGAGCAGCGGCGCTCATACTGAAGTGAAAAACGGCAATCTCAAAAGCAAGCAAAATAGCAACGAAACTCCGACTCCCCATCGCTAAGAAAAAAAGCTGCACAAAAGTTAAAATAAAAAAGGGCGATTCTAAAGATCCACTTGAGCCAATCAACAACAAAATCGCTGCATTCAATAAGGGTAGAGCAGGAGATTCTCGTTGGGGAAGCCACAGCGTTGACCAGGCCCCTGACTTCTTTTGGACAATAAAATACAACAAGGTCAAAAACGCAAAAACCTGCAATGACCAAGAGCGCAAAGCCGGTACCTGCAAAAACAGGTAGCTTGCCAAAACTGACATCGTCAAAAGAACCGCGTGTTTCAGGGCAGTCATAACTTTCAGTATAGCAGCACAGTAGCCATAGAGAAAAGGGCTGTCTATTGAGGAAATTTCTTTGACCAAAGAAATTTCCTCAAGCAATTTCAGCAAACCAGAGAGATTTACTGTTGACAAGAAAGGAAAGTGGACTTAGAATAACTGCCACTTCACAATTTTATTCCTTCGGGATAAAATCCATCATCGTCTAGAGGAAAGCGAAGAAAGTGAATCACTTTCTTGCTCTTTTTTTGCTTACGGGCAAATTACTAGACCAGAAGTCAGATCTTTAACAAGTCAAGATAGCCAAATAAATTTGGATCTGAACCCCTTAGCAGTGGGTTCAGAAATTTTGCAACAAATAAAGTGATAGAAAGTGCAAGGAAATTTTTCTTTTTACTTCGGTAAAAAGCGATTTTTCCGTCAATTTAAATTTGTAAATCAACTCTTTGATGGTTAAGCTCTCTGCGGAGAACTTGATCAAAAAGAATATTAGAGCTGATCAAACTTTTTTTAAGAGTTTGATCCTGGCTCAGGATGAACGCTGGCGGTGTGCCTAAGGCATGCAAGTCGAACGGTAAGTTTCCTTCGGGAAACACGAGTGGCAGACGGGTGAGTAATGTATAGGAATTTACCTTCAAGTGGGGAACAGCTTCGCGAAAGTGGGGATAATACCGCATGTGACCGCAAGGTCAAAGTCGTAAGACGCTTGAAGAGAAGCCTATATCCTATCAGGTTGTTGGTGAGGTAATAGCTCACCAAGCCTATGACGGGTAGCCGGTATGAGAGTACGACCGGCCACAAGGTTACTGAGACACGGAACCTACACCTACGGGTGGCAGCAACTAGGAATCTTGCGCAATGGACGAAAGTCTGACGCAGCGACACCGCGTGTAAGAAGACGCTTTTCGGAGTGTAAATTACTGTGGCAGGGGATGAATTTTGACAGTACCCTGCTAGAAAGCACCTGCTAACTACGTGCCAGAAGCCTCGGTAATACGTAGGGTGCAAGCATTATCCGGATTTACTGGGCGTAAAGCGTACCGTCGGCGGTTTATCAAGTTTCATCTTTAATACTGGGGCTCAACTCCAGATACAGGATGGAAAACTGATAAACTAGAGTTTACTATGGGGAGCTGGAATTCTCGGTGGAGGGGTGAAATCCGTAGATATCGAGAGGAACACCATTCGCGAAGGCGGGCTCCTAGGGTAATACTGACGCTCAGGGACGAAAGCTTGGGTAGCAAAAGGGATTAGAGACCCCTGTAGTCCAAGCCGTAAACATTCTTTGCTAGTTGCTTGTTCCACTCAGTGCATTTGTGTCGATATTTCGCTCTGTGAAATACTCGAAAGTGCCTTGAGTGGAATGAGTGACGTAAGCTAACGCGTTAAGCAAAGCGCCTGGGGAGTACGGCCGCAAGGTTAAAACTCAAAGGAATTGACGGGGGAGCGCACAACCGGTGGAGCATGTGGTTTAATTCGATACAAAGCGAAAAACCTTACCTGGGTTTGACATGTACCTGCACGGCTTAGGAAACTAAGTCTTCTTCGAGAGTGGTACACAGGTGTTGCATGGCTGTCGTCAGCTCGTGTCGTGAGGCGTCCACTTAAGTGTGGTAACGAGCGCAACCCTTATCTCGTGTTACAAGTGTCACGAGAGACTGCCCTGCTTTTTGCAGGGAGGAAGGAGAGGATGACGTCAAGTCAGCACGACCCTTACATCCAGGGCTACACACATCCTACAATGGAGCCGACAACGGGAAGCAAGACCGCGAGGTGGAGCTAATCCTTAAACGGCCCCTCAGTTCAGATTGTTCTCTGCAATTCGAGAGCATGAAGTCGGAATCGGTAGTAATCGCAAATCAGCAGGTTGCGGTGAATACGTTCTCGCTCCTTGTACACACTGCCCGTCAAACCAGCAAAGTTAGCAACGCCCGAAGCGGGTGACCTGAACTCGTAAGAGGCAGGCTCTTCTACGGCGAGGTTAGCGATGAGGGTTAAGTCGTAACAAGGTATCGCTACTGGAAGGTGGCGA
>CAZWOQ010000092.1:0-2933 GCA_964635585.1 uncultured Pseudomonadales bacterium
ATCACTTCGATCAACGCCCAAGAGATCTTAGATTCTCGCGGCAACCCCACGGTAGCGGTAATTTTGAAACTTGATGATGGGACAGAAGTTTTTTCTGCTGTGCCTTCAGGTGCTTCAACCGGTTCCCGAGAAGCTTTGGAACTGCGTGATGCTGATCCAAAACGCTACTTAGGAGCGGGAGTTTTAAAAGCAGTAGCCAACGTGAATGAGCTGATTGCGCCAAAAGTAATTGGGATGGATCCAAGCAAACAAACAGAAATCGATCAGCTGATGCTTGATCTTGATGGCACACCTGACAAGAAAAATTTGGGAGCCAACGCGATTTTGGCCGTTTCGATGGCTTGTGTCAAAGCTGCGGCAGCAAGTCAAAAACTGCCTCTCTACCAATACATCGCAGGTCTTTTTGGGAATCCAACTGATCATTTCATCATGCCAATTCCGATGTCTAACGTTTTAAACGGAGGCAAACACGCGATTGGCAGTGCGGATATGCAGGAATTTATGATTATGCCAATTGGGGCGCCTTCGATTCAGGAAGCGGTTCGTTGGAATGCGGAAATTTTCCAGCATTTGGGAAAGATTCTGAAGAGTCGGGGTTTTCAAAAAACTGTTGGTGATGAAGGTGGCTATGCGCCAACTTTGGACTCCAATGAGGCTCCATTGGAATTAATCATTGAGGCGGTCAAAGCTGCTGGTTATGAACCAGGTAAGCAGATTGCGATTGCTCTTGATCCTGCAGCAAGTGAAATCTATGCGGATGGGAAATACAATCTGAAGATTGAAGGCAAACAGCTCAGCAGCCAAGAAATGGTGGGACGTTATCAGGAATGGGTAAAGAAATATCCTATTGTTTCGATTGAAGACGGTTTGGCGGAAGATGATTGGGCGGGTTTTGCGTTGCTCAATGCCACTTTGGGTCAAAGTACCCAGATTATGGGTGATGACCTTTTTGTGACCAATCCCAAATACATTCAAATGGGAATCGACAAAAAGGCAGCCAATTCGGTGCTGATCAAGCTCAACCAGATTGGTTCAGTGACGGAAACGATTAAAGCGATCAAGTTAGCGCAAAGCGCAGGTTGGACCGCCATTGTTTCTCACCGCTCTGGTGAAACCGAAGATGCTTTCATTGCTGACTTTGTAGTTGGTGCTGGCACGGGTCAAATTAAAACGGGTTCTATGTGCCGTTCCGAGCGGGTGGCCAAATACAATCGCTTAATGATGATCGAACGCGAGTTGGGTGAAAAGGCAAAAATTGCTGAGTTTCCCTATGTTGCGCAATCATAAGAATAAGTAGACATAAAAAAGGGGCCACATTTACAGTGGCCTCTTTATTTAACTCTACTCAATCGAATTTTACGTTTTTTTATCATAGAGGATTACATTCAAGAAAATGTTTGTTATGCTTATGATATAGGTATGGAAGAATTTTCTTCACAAGAACAAATAGATAAACAAGCATTAAAAAATTTAAAGCCTTTGGAAAATGGCTTTAATTTTACAGATTATATCCAAATTGCTAGAGATTTGCTTCGTGGTAAATACTTAGATTTTCGAGTTGAACCACAACGGGCTAATCGCTATTATCGTTTTCAACGAGAATTTAATTTTTACCCTAATTATTTAATTCCCCTTGGAAAGAAAGATTTTATTGCTTACCAAGGTTTCGAATACGGAGGAACGAACGATCGTGATTTGGAAACATATAAGAATTTCATTTTTCCTTCAGACAAAGATGACGAAAAATTTAAGGAATTTTTTGCTCAAGGAAAAACGGTTGTTGAATTAGGTTCGGGCAGAGCGATTGCTTTAATGCAGCTTTCACAGTTGTTTCCACAAACAATTTTTATTGGTCTCGATAAACTGTATAGAGAGAAACGAATAATTTTTCCGCACAAGAGAGGGTTACAACTCTCATTTGGAGATTGGAATCATTTAAATAATTTAAAAGCTGAAAGTATTGATAGTATTTTTAGTGTTCAATCTTTGAGTTTCTGGGGAATTCAAGGTGTGGGAGGGTATCATTTCAAAGATTTTAACTTAAGTAGTTGGACTAATATTTTAAATGAACTTGAAAGAATATTAAAAAAAGGTGGAGTTTTTCGTTTCGATTTGCCTCAAAATGGTGAATTTTTATTGAATCATATGGATCCTAATATTTGGCAAAATGAGAGCAGTTCTCAAGTGTTAATAGGAAGAAAAAAATAAAAAAATTCTATAATTGTATGGTTAGGTTCTTTTCTGTTTTGCTTTGCTTTGCTTTGCTTTGCTTGCATGTGTTCACAGGTTTTTCATGTCAGCGCAGCAGGGTTGGGATATTTGCTATCTTGAAATAAAAGAGATTCTATCTCTTTGCTGTTCCTCCAAGTTGCTTTTTGACTTATAGGCCTATTTGTGCTATACTATCTGTCTTCGGTTTGAAATTCCTCTTTTTTGCAGATTAGGCAGTGGGTGGAAGATGCGATTCTTTCCGCAGTGTTTTGGAAGGAAGTATGTCTTCTCAGTTTTCACAGGGTGGTCGAGCCTCTCGTTCGTTCCATTCTTCTCGTTATCAGTCAAGAAATCGACGGCCAGCACGCCGAAATTCAGGGTATCAAGTCAGTAAATCACTGCCTCATTCCCGTTATATTTCTGCGGCAATTGCCCCACAGGAAGAAATTCCGGTCTATCAACCAGTTCACAGTTTTGAAAGTTTTGCTTTTCAAGCTGAGATTTTGCAAAATGTTTTGCGTCGTGGTTATAGTGTTCCGACAGCTATTCAAGATCAAGCTATTCCTTATCTTTTGGAAGGCAAGGATGTGGTGGGTCTTGCTCATACGGGAACTGGGAAAACGGCGGCCTTTTTGTTGCCTTTCATTCAAAAAATAGTGTTGGATCCCCAACAGGGTTTGTTGGTGTTGGCTCCAACTCGTGAATTGGCAGTACAGATTTTT
>CAZWOQ010000093.1:0-2927 GCA_964635585.1 uncultured Pseudomonadales bacterium
AAATCATGTTTGTCTGAATTTTTCCAGACGCTTCTGGGTTACGACCGATGGCTTCGACTGCCTTTGCCACCAACATACCGATACCAATACCTGGTCCGATAGCGCCTAAACCCATTGCCAAGCCGACTGCTAAATCTTGCATATTGTGCTCCTTTTTACTTTTGCTTTCTTTTCTTTTTTTTAATTACTAATTATTACTTATTCTCTCTATTCCTCATGGTGTTTGGTCGCCATATTAAAGAAAATCAGAGACAACATAGAAAAAACTAAAGCCTGGATGAAGCCCACAAAAAGCTCCAAAGCATAAAACGGTGATGGCACAATGACCTTCACCAAATAAGTCATAACGGAGAGCAAAACTTCTCCTGCAAAAATGTTTCCAAATAACCGAAATGCGAAAGAAATAATTTTGGCAAACTCAGAAATGAGCTCCAAAAAGCCAACAAAGGCTTGCAACACATTGGAAAAATTAAAGAATTTTTTGAAGTATGCCAAACCAAGATGACTTACTCCATAAATTTGAGTCAAAACCACCGAGATCAACGCCAAGGCCAAAGTGGTATTCAAGTCGGCTGTTGCTGCCCGAAAAATTGGTGTCAAACTGTGACCCGCCTCCGCTGCTTCTGCAGCATGGGCGGCTTCTACAGCTTTCGGGACCATAATGCTGCCGACACCAGGCAGCAAACCGATGTAATTATTCAAGATAATAAAAATGAAAAAAGTAGCGATAATTGGGAAAAAAAGCTTGGTTCGGGCAGTGTTTTCAGTGATCGAATGAACAAAGTTATAAAGACTTTCAATAATCAGCTCCACAACATTTTGGACACCTGTGGGGCGATTGGTCTGTTTTAAACGACTCCGGAAAATAATGGCAAAAAGAATTAAAAGGGTGCTAACAATAAGACTCGTAAAAATTGAGTTTGTAATGGAGAAACCAAAAACCTCAGCAATTGGTTCCGCCGAAATTGAAACATGCAGACCGGCTGCCATGCGACTCCTTGCTATTCTTTTAACTTGTATACTGGTGTCTCCTTTCAAGAAGAACAGAAGACACCAAATGACAGAGATATTATACGGGATCGAGAAGCAAATACAAGTGTCACTCTTTTTTCCCTTCTGAGACTGTTTGAGGCATTTAGTAGAAAATCTTGAAAACTTGCACTAAGTACGTGTTTAGAGGGAATCAAATACACCAAGGAACCAATCCTTAAAAAAGCAACTATCTGCTTACTCAATTTTTTGCTATTCTTAAGAGAGAAAGAGTCAGAAAGTTTTTTGTGCCACAAAGCAAGCTCCGTTTCTATAATATTGAGCCACAACGAAAAAAACGCCGAAAAGCGGTGATTTCCAGTATCTTTTTCTTGCTTCTGGCCATTGTTTCTCTAGTTGGTGCCAGTCAATTGCAGGTAGTACGTGAATTTTTTGGCCAAGCCAGCGGCGCTGAAGCGAGTTTTGTCGTTGATAGTCAAGCCGTACTTGGCAGCCTCCCTCGACCATGGCGCAATTTGGCACAAGGTGGTGAGGACCACAATTGGCGCATCGGCAGTCTAACGAAACAAGTTTCCGCTCTTCACCCAGAGTACATTCGTCTTGATCATATTTATGATTTTTATGATATTGTCCAAGGAAATCCTGGCAACCTAAGCATGAATTGGGAAAAGTTTGACTTAGTTTTGGACGACATCCTGGCTACTGGAGCAAAACCCTATATTTCTTTAAGTTACATGCCGCCAGCGATTAGCTCTGGAGACATCCTGGCTCCACCCCAAAATTGGAGCGACTGGCAATGGGTCGTCAAACAGACCATTCAGCATATCAGTGGCGAACGTGGGATTTCTGATGTCTATTACGAAGTTTGGAATGAACCAGATCTTTTTGGTGGCTATAAATACTATGGAGACAAAAATTACCTCAATCTGTATGCCGCTGCCTCAGACGCAAGTAAACAAGTGGGAAATGTCCGTCCCTTCAAGCTGGGTGGACCAGCCACCACGGCTTTATACGAGAGTTGGTTTCGTGCTTGGGCCGACGCTTGTGTGAAAAATGACTGGCGTTGTGATTTCTTTAGTTGGCATCGCTACACCACCGACGTTGACCAATACATTAAGGATATGGCACTCGTAAGAGCTTGGGCACAAGACTATCCGCAACTTGCCAACTTAGAATTCCAAATTACCGAATGGGGCCATGATAGTGAAAATAATGCCGGCTACGACAGTAGCTATGCTGCCGCACACACGGTTGCTGCTTCGATCGAAATGATGAATTCAGTAGAAAGAGCTTTTGTTTTTGAAATCCAAGACGGCAAGGACCCTCAAGGCCAAGCTGCTTGGGGCCGTTGGGGAATGTTCCGCCACAGTGATTTTGGGGCTCAAGCGAAACCCCGTTACTATGCACTTCTGATGCTTGATAGTCTCCCTTCGCGACGACTCCAGATTGTGGGCAATGGGACTTGGGTCAAAGGTCTCGCTAGTAAAGCCGATGATGGTTCAATTATCCTGATCCTGGCAAACTTTGATCCAAAAGGGAAACACTCCGAAAACGTCCCGCTCAAAATTGACCGACTTCCTGTGGGCACTTATGTCTTCAATAAAGAATATTTAAGTGGTAGGAAACAAACTGAAGAATTAGCGACCGACGAGAATGGAGTTCTGACTACTCAAGTTTTTATGTCGAGCAATGATGTGGTCAAACTGACCCTCCAACAAAAACTTTAGTTCTGATCAAACAGACGCTGAACTGCCCGCTGAATTTTCTGATCAAATGCTTGGCAACTATATTGATGGGCTTGGCGCGTAATCTTCGCAAGATCCCACTCCATTGCGGAAAATTTCTGCACAGCGGCGCGAAAACCTGCCACCGTCAATTCTTGAGAAAAAATTCCCGTTTTGCCATCAATAATCGTTTCCTTTGGCCCACCAGAAAAA
>CAZWOQ010000094.1:0-2913 GCA_964635585.1 uncultured Pseudomonadales bacterium
CTACACTCGTTTTTTGAGTGCGGCTTTAGAAAAAGAACCAGAGGTCGAGCTTCAGCGTTCTGCAGTTCAGCAAAAAAGTTTTAAACCAGATATTATTCATTATCCATTTTTTGATTTATTTTTTCCCACTTTACCGCTTTTTCGAAAAGCAAAAACGGTAGTGACCATCCACGATGTAATTCCTTTGCGCTATCCACGCTTTTATCCAGTTGGCAAACGTGGCGCCCTTGCTTTTTTGAAACAACGTCTTGCACTACAGTCGGTTGATGCCGTTATCACCGATTCGGAGGCCTCAAAAACCGACATTATGCGCTATTTACGGATTCCTGCTGAAAAAATTCACGTGGTCATGCTTGCTGCTAATCCGGAGCTTAAAACTCCAGATGAAAAAACTCTGGCTCGAGTTCGACGACGCTGGCATTTGCCCGAAAAATATCTGCTTTATGTCGGAGACATTAATTACAATAAAAATATTCCCCAACTTATCAAAACTCTCAAATATTTACCAAAAAATGTGAAACTGGTTTGTCTTGGTAAGAATTTCTTCCCGCAAAACATCCCTGAATGGCAGTGGATTGAAAGCCAAATTGCCCTCAGTAATGTGCAAAATCGTGTCATTTTTCTTACCCAAATTCTTGGTGACGCTCTCGAAGATATTTCAGCAATTTATCATGCTTCGCTTGCCTATATTCAGCCTTCGCTTTATGAAGGCTTTGGTTTACCAATTCTTGAAGCAATGCGCTGTCAAACACCGGTAATTTGTGCAGAGAATTCCTCTTTGCCAGAAGTTGCCAATACACACGCACTTTTCGTTCCCGAAGCAAAAGCGGAGGATTTTGCGAAGGCAGTGGAAAAGTTGCTTAGCTGGTCAGCGAGGGAACGAAGTAAATGGCTCGAAGCCGCGAAGCGTTGGGAAAGCGCTTTTACTTGGAAGAAATCTGCAGAAGCTACGCTTTCGGTTTATCAAAAATTACTCGAGAAGAAATAGGTGAGAGCCATGACCAAAACTGCGCGTCAGCATCTCTTTGAACTTTGCGGAATCTATTTTCTTTGGAGTGCAGCAATTTTCTTGCTAGCCTGGTTGGCACCTCAATTTTTTCCGTATCAACCAAGTTTCCCCTATGCAAAGCAACTTGCCCAAGCAAGCCAATTGCCGGCTTTCTTATATTCTTTTGCTAACTTCGATGGGGTGCATTATTTAACCATTGCTCGACAAGGCTATTTGGGAACTGGTCTTATACAGGCTTTCTTTCCACTCTATCCAGTTTTTATCTGGTTGCTTACGCCCATAATAGGGAATCAATTGCTTTCAGCTTTGGTCTTAAGTCAATTCACAGGATTGACCGCTTTTTTAATGCTCTATATTTTTGTTGAAAAACACTATTCAAGTAAAATTGCTTGGAAAGCGTCCTTACTTTTTCTTTTCTTTGCAAGCAGTTTCTTTCTCCACGCTGTTTACAACGAAGGATTATTTTTGACTTTTCTTTTTGCTGGTCTCTACTTTTTTGATCAAAAAAAATACCTCTGGGCAGCACTTTTTGGACTTTTGGCGAGCGCAACACGAATTGTAGGAGTTTTTATTTTTCCAATGTATCTTATCCTGCTTTTTTCTGACTTGCACAGCAATTTAAAAAGTTTTTTGCAGCGAAATATTTGGAAAATTTTGTTGCTCTCCTTGTCTCTATTTGGTTTATTTGCCTACATGATCTATCTTTATTTGCTCTTTAAAGACCCGCTCTATTTCTATCATGTTCAAGGTCAGTTTGGAGCGGGTCGCCAAACAGAATTGGTTCTGCTTCCGCAAGTGATTTGGCGCTATCTGAAAATCTTTAGTACAGTTGATCATTGGACTTGGAGTTATTACAGCTATTTGCAAGAATTCCTTCTCAGTATTTGGGCATTGCTTCTCTTATTCTGGCTTACTTGGCGAAGTTGGCAGAGAAAAATTTCTTTTCAGGCTGGTTACCTGTTTTTTGCTTGGGCAGTTTATCTTCTGCCAACATTTACGGGTAACTTTTCAAGTATGCCACGTTATTTATTAGCCTGTTTTCCCTTGTTTTTAGGAATGGCCATAAGTTGGAAAAAGAAAAATATTTGGCTATACCGAATTTATTTCTTTACGCAAATAATTTTGAGCATAATAAATGTGTTGCTTTTTATTCAGGGATATTGGGTCGCCTAAAGTCGTTGCGTTATCGCCAGACAATCGCTAGAATAGGGCAAGACAAGAGAAAGGGAATATGAAAATTTTAGTTACCGGTGGGGCCGGTTTTATTGCTTCACACGTTGCCGATCATTATATTGCATTGGGTCATGAGGTGGTAATTTTAGACAATCTCTCAACAGGCCAAGAGGCGAACATCAACCCAAAAGCTCGCTTTATCGAAGCTGATATTACTGACAAAGACCGCATTCGTGAAATTATTTTGGAAGAAAAACCAGAGGTGATCAATCACCATGCTGCCCACATTCAAGTTGGTTACTCGGTCAAAAATCCACAATTTGATGCGGAAAACAACATTTTAGGTTTATTAAACATTATGGAAGCTGCCAAAGAGCTGCCAATCAAAAAAGTTATCATGGCAGCGACGGGTGGAGCCATGTATGGCAATAAAGCAACACCTTTCACTGAAGAGATGAAGGCAGAACCACTTTCGCCTTACGGCATTTCCAAGCGAGCCGGTGAATTATATTTAAATTACTATCACGAACTTTATAAAATCCCTTTCATTTCCCTCCGTTACTCAAATGTGTATGGACCAAGACAAAATGCGCATGGTGAATCTGGTGTAATCGCTATTTTTGCTGAAATGCTTGATGAAGGAAAAACACCAATTATTAACGGCGATGGCAGTCACACTCGAGATTACGTTTATGTAGAAGATGTGGCTAGAGCGAATGAATTGGCACTCA
>CAZWOQ010000095.1:0-2877 GCA_964635585.1 uncultured Pseudomonadales bacterium
TCTCTTCAAGTTTTAAAGTTGTCGCAAGTTTTGCCAACGAAATTTCTAGAGAACGTTGCCATTTCTTGAATTGAATTTTTACCACTTCAACAAAGGACATAGAAGTCCATTCTAGCAAGAAAAGTTAAAAAGTTTAATTGCCAGATTCCCCAAGGCTGTGCTAGAATTTACCAGATATGATAAGTACCAATTCCCAACGTATTGAAGAAGTCCTTACTCGAGGTGTCGAGCAAGTCCTTCCTGATTATAAAACCCTCGCTGCGCTGATGAGTCTGCGTCGCATTCGTTTGTACTTGGGGATTGATCCCACTGCGGCCTTTCTTCATCTTGGCCATAGTGTAGTCCTCCGTAAACTCCAACAATTTGCTGAGCTTGGACATGAAGTGATTTTGTTGGTGGGGAACGGAACCGTGAAAATTGGTGACCCGACGGGCCGCGACGAAAGCCGACCGATGTTGAGCGATGAGGAAATTGAAAAGAATTTTCAAGATTGGCAAAACCAAGCGAGCAAAATTCTCGACTTTAGCAAAATCACCATTCGGCACAATGGCGATTGGCTTGATGCTCTCAGTTATTCAGACATGGTGAAACTCTTAGCAAAAACTACCGTCCAACAACTTTTGGAACGGGATATGTTCCAGAAACGCCTAGCTCAAGGTCTCCCAATTTTTGGTCACGAAATTATTTATCCTTTACTGCAAGGGTATGACTCTGTCGCCATGGATGTTGATCTAGAGGTGGGCGGCAACGACCAAACTTTTAATATGATGATGGGGCGACATTTACTGCAGCAATACAAACAAAAAGAAAAATGGGTTCTTGCTACACCACTTATTGAAGGAACCGATGGTCGTAAAATGAGTAAAACCTACAACAACTACGTGGCACTAACCGAAGAAGCCAACAATATGTATGGCAAATTAATGAGTGTCCGAGATGAATTGATCATCAAGTACTTTACTTTATTAACGGATGTCTCTCTAAAAGAAATTCAAGAGATGGAACAAGCGATGCAAGCAGGTGAAAATCCCATGAATTTCAAAACATTGCTCGCGCTCAGCATTACCAAGCAATACCACGACGCCGCTGCCGCCAGTGCTGCTGCAGAGAACTTCAGCCGTTCTTTCCAAGAAGGTCAAATGCCTGATGAGGCACTTTTCCAGGTTCTGGAACTTCAGTGGGATGAACAGAAGAAGCTCCTTCGTAATTCTTTTTGTAGCAACAGCGAATGGCAACGTCTTTTAGACCAAGGCGCCATAAAAATTTTACCAGAGCAGAAAAAATTGGATAAAGAGGGACTCTTCGCTTTAGCTGACGGGAGTAAAATAAAAGTTGGTAAAAAAAATTGGTTCCGCGTCCACCAAAACAAAACCACGGTTTAAAAAGAAACTATGCCACTTTCCAGAAAGAAACGAGAAAAAGTGATTAGCATTTTTGCAGTAATTGCCATTGCGGCAATGCTTTTTACTTCTGTTGCGAGCATGCTGCTGTATCTCTGGTCTTAGTCTAAAGGAATAGTTATGATGTATCGGATTACCGATCCCGTTTCGGCAGTGAAAGGGGTAGGGGGACAAAGCGCTGAACAATTCTCAGAGAAATCTTTGCGCAATATTCTTGATCTTTTGCTTTTCCTCCCTTTACGTTACGAGATTTACTCCTCGGCCGACTTCCTAAAGAAAACCCTGAAGAAGTACTTCCAGAAACAAAAACTTCCAAAACAAAAATTCGCAAAAATCTCGTCAGCGTTCGTGCAAAATTACTCGACTATCGCCAATACTACAAAGGTCGACTTCTCATTAGTCGAGCAAAAATCACCGATGGAGTAAATGAAGTGGCTTGTCTCTGGTTCAACAACCGCTTTCTGAAAAACTCTCTCAAAATTGGCCAAGAATATATCTTCTCTGGAGAATGGAAACAGGGAAGTCTTTTGCAAGCAACCGTCGAGCGTGACCGAGAAGAGCTCATTCACACTGGGCGTTTAGTTCCAGTATATTCACAGCTTCCTGATTTAAAGCAGGGGAATCTTCGACGCATATATCAGGAAATTTTTCAACATCTCCTTAAAGCTGAAGATCCCCTTCTCTTGGCAGCTACCAGCACGCTCGCACAACCACTTAAAACACTCAATGAAATTTTTCGTGATCTACACTTTCCCAAAGATGCTGATGCCATTGTTCAGGGACGGGAACTCCTAGCGACAGAAGAACTCTTTTTTGCTATTCGCCATGCTCAGCATCTTAAAAAAGTTTGGCAAAATCAAAAACAGGCCATCACCATTTCCTCTCGCGGCGAAATTTTTCCTCAGCTTTCATTTTCCCTTACTGGAGACCAAAAAAACGCCATTACTGACATTGTCCAGGATCTGCGACAAAACCAGCCAATGAACCGTCTTTTAATTGGCGATGTGGGCAGCGGCAAAACCATAGTTGCAGCTGCCGCTGCCCAACAAGTGCTCCTTGCAGGCCACTCAGTTTGTTTGCTTGCCCCCACCAAGATTCTTGCCCAACAACATTTTCATAATTTGCAAAATCTCTTTCCCGAATTAGATTTCCAATTAGTAACCGCTCAGCAACGCTACCAAAAAACGGCGCGTCCTTGTTTTTTCATTGGTACTCACGGCCTCCTTAACCACCTGGAAGAAATTCAACCTGCCTTTGTTATATACGATGAACAGCAACGCTTTGGGGTCAAACATCGAAGCTTAGAAAATTACTTCTCGAAGAATCAAGCTTGGCCACATCTTCTTTCCATGACCGCGACACCGATCCCTCGAACTTTCATGTTAAGTATTTTTAGTCATCTTGATGCAAGTTATCTCCAAGAGATGCCAAAAAACCGACAGATGGCTACTACTTGGTTAATTCCAGAAAAAAAAGC
>CAZWOQ010000096.1:0-2871 GCA_964635585.1 uncultured Pseudomonadales bacterium
CACTTTAGTTGTTGCCCTCACTATTGCAAATCGTTCTTCACAAGAGAGTCAAAGCAGTATCCAGCAAGAGGATAGTAGCCGGATTTTTAATATTGCAGAAGCTGGCTTAGAGAATGCGCTGAACAGTATCTACGATTATGAAACGAATGGTAGCGCACTGCCGAATCAAGTCAGTAATAATGATCCCATTCTTGGAAATTCTTTAGTTTCGATTGAGCTTAATCCTGATTTCACTGGATATCTTGATGCCGGACAGAGTATCCAGATCAATTTGACAGCAAATACTACCGGCACCATTGGCTTTGATTGGGCAAAAAATAGTTGCACAGCTGGAGCTGCCAACTTGCTTATTTCTGTTTATAGTGAAAATTCTGGCACTTATCAGAGCAATTTTTATCTCGTTGGTAACTGTAACAGCGCTGCTGACCAGAATCTTTTAGCCGCCTCGACTTCTTCAGTTGAAGGCATGTCCTTTCATTTTGACCTTGGCCTCAATAACGCCAGTTTTTTACGAGTTACCCCATTGAGAGGAGGAACTGATATGCAAATTTCTTCAAGCAATAACTTGATCTCCGCCTCCCAATATCAAATCACTTCTTCCGCCCAAAACGAAACCGGGAGCACCGCCAAAGCAATCGAACTGAGCCGTTCGATTCCGGCTGCTCCTAATTTTATGGATTATGCTCTCGCGAGCGGAGGAGATCTTGTAAAATAGAAACTGTCTATGTCAATCACTGCCCTTGACATTGGTACCGCTAGCATCAAAGTTTTACTTGCTAAAGGTCCCAAAAACATCACTATCAGCAAATTTGTCGAAGTCCCCAACAAACTTGGTCTTGTGTATCCACAGACTGATCAAGAATTTGCCCAATTCACCGAACTTATTGCCAATATTTTTAATGACTACAAACTTGACCAAAGTGATGTTCGCTTAAGTTTGCCAGAATACCTGACTGCGAGTCGAGTTGTTGAAGTTCCCTTTTTGACTGATGCTGAATTAGCCTCAGCCATTGATTGGCAAGCTGAACAATATATCCCTATTCCAAAAAATGATTTGACTCTGCAGTATCAAGTACTCGAGCGACCTCTGAAAAAGACCGAAAATGCCAAAATGAAAGTTTTGCTCGTGGGCACTCGAAAAAGTATTGCTGAAAAAATGAATAATGTTTTTCTAACAATTGGTATCGAACCAACCCTCTTGGAAACACAAATTTTTGCCCTTATCCGCACACTCGACTTTCGCCCAGAGGACCCAAATACCTTGTTAGTCCAACTTGGAGCCAACACTTCCGCCATGGCAGCTATTGCGGCTGGTCAATTTGATTTTTCTGTAAGTTCAAAGATTGGCAGTCAACTTATCACTAACGCCATTGCGCAAAACTTCAACCTTGATCAAGCTCAAGCAGAAACTTACAAAATCAATTATGGCCTTGACCAAAAGCAGCTTGAAGGAAAAGTGGCAGCAGCCGCTCTCCCTATCGTTGAAGCACTCTGTGGTGAAATGCAAAAGGCAATTACATTCTTTAATCAAAACCATCAAGGCCAAAAAATTAGTCGTATTGTCTTAAGTGGGGGACCCGCTCAAACGATTGGCCTAACAGAGTATATTTCGAATAAGTTAGGGATTGAAACAATGCTGATTGCTGCCTTTGCTGCTGCAAAAGGCAGTCTTCCCGAACAAAATCAAGCAAGTTACGGAGTCTGCGTCGGCCTCTGTATGCGTCAACTTATCTAATAATGATCAATATCAACTTCTTGGCAACGAAACAAAGCAAGAAAGAACGCCAACGTAAGGGTGATCATCAGCTATTTCGAATCAGTAGTTACATTTTCGCGGGAGTTTTGCTGATCAGCGCTATTTTACTTGGGATTCGCACCTGGTCGAATTTTCGAATTAAGAAACTCGATAACGATATTAAAAATTATAAAAACACCATCTTGAGTCAAGAAAATGTTGAACTCAGTTATCTCATTTTCGTGAATAAACTTCAGGTCATCAGCGACATTTACCAAATGCGAAGTAATAAACAAGATGCCATGAATTATTTTACTGATGCTTTTCGAGATGTTGCTGAAGTTACGGGCATGAATTATCAAGAAGATGAAGGAGGACTCAGCCTCCAGTTGACGAATCCAAGCATCTTCCAGTTGGAAAAAAGTTATACATTATTGGACGCTCCAGAGCTCACCAGTTATTACAAGAGTATCCAGAAAGAAATCCTGGCCCGTAATGATGATGGCAGTTATCAATTAACCGTCAAACTTGAGTTGCAACCACAGGCAGAAATAACACCATGATCGAAAACAAAAGTGAACTTAACTGGCGGCTTTTTTGGAATACTCGCAAAGAATTTGTTTTGTCCATTCTTTTTTTCGTCTTTGCTTTTTTGATGATCATTGTGGGTATCTTTCAACAAATCTCTCCTCTGAGCGCTCAACTTTCGCAAGTAAAGGCCAGAGAAACTGAGGTCAACAAATATAAGAGTAAAGCTACAAATCTCGAAGAAATCGCGAGTTCAAGGCAAGTTGACACTTTCACTGAAGTCGATAAGGTGCTTCCTTCACACAAGCCCCTTCTCGAAGTCCTTACCAACCTGAACAATGTTGCCCAATCTACACAAGTTGTTATTGAAAACTTTAGTCTCAATCCAGGCAACCTCGCAAGTGACTCCACTCAAGTTAAGAAGAGCAGTAGTGGGAGTGCTTATGATTACCTTGATCTTGATTTTTCTGTGGTCGGGCCACTTTGGAAAGTGCAAAACTTTATGACTCTGATTGAACAAACAACCCCTATCAGCACCATCACCAGTATCTCTATCAATCGTGATATTACTAAAGACAGCAACGCCGAAGCGAGAGCAAATTTAATTT
>CAZWOQ010000097.1:0-2857 GCA_964635585.1 uncultured Pseudomonadales bacterium
TTATAATAACAAACTCTTTTTGATTTTAGAATATCATTCAAAATCAAAACTACACAAAAAGCAATTTTCTAATACAATAACAAACATGGGTAATGGGATTTCTACTCCAGAAATAAACCTCGGAAAAAAGCTTGCTCGTTCATTTGAACGAGAATTCAATACTGGAGAACTTTTCCGTAGAGGCGGACTTTTCCGAGTGGCCCCTTTCGTACCAACTATTACCTTAGGAAGAGCAATCAAGACTCCAGATAACGATCATAAGTATAGAGCTCAATTTGACATCTTTTTATTTGATCCTATCTTTAATCTTTGTACTTTTCTTGAAGTAACACTCGGAGATGGAAAAGATTCGCACAAGGAAAGTCAGTTTCTCGTAGCGGAAGCGGCACACTTACCAAATCTTAATTTAATTACCAATGATCTTTTTCATTTGCTCAATGAAATTGATGATCCAGTCGAACTTTATTGGGTAATTCTCACGAATTTTTATTTATGTACTCCTCAGTCTCTTCTTAAAGCAACAAAAGAATACACAGTAGGTCTCGAACGCTCTTTTGGGTTTTTAGAAAAAAGTGGTTTTTTTGAGCCACGAGGAAAAAAATCTGCCACCTTTCCCAAAATTAGACCAAAGAGGCAGCGAGTCAAATAAATCGCAAGCCAGTTTCAGAGGATAAAAAACAGCGCAATAATTACAAACAGAAGAGCATACAGTCCCAAAAAAAGCACCTCTGCTCCACCTACAACTAAGCAAAGCACATCTCTTCTATTAAATTCTGTTTTTTGAATACCCTGGGATGGCAGCAAAACTGCTAAAAGAAAGAAAAATAGAGTTGGTAAAAAGAAGAAGGAAAATGCTCCAGCAAAAAAGACATCAAAGCGAAAAAAATTTACCAACAGTTGATATTGTAACAATATTCCTATTCCAACTAGAAAACAGTAACTGAGCAGGTAGACAAAAAAGAAAAAAAACTTTTTCCAAAAACCTTTTATTGGATAAAGACGAAGAAGCAAAGCGGTGAAAAAAAACATTCCCAAAATCCACAAGGGAAAACGTATTATCAGATTCGTAAGCCCGTTTGCAAAATCTGGGATATTGCCATCAGGATAGGAATCGTAAACTCCAATAAAATGGAAAAAAATTCCCACAACTAAAAAAATAAAAAAGCTAGCTAATAAACTTGAAAAAATCCCCAAACCATAAACTCCCATTTTATAGAAAAGCTGGAGAAGGTTCGGGAAGTACAACCAGGGTTTCTTTTTGAGGCTGATAACTGATTCAACAAGCTCTTTTGCCAAAACAACCTTTTATCTAACTCTTCTTTTTATCTAAACGATCAAGTTTTAACCACTTTACACCAAAATAAACCACAAAAGCAATCACGAGAAAATCAATAAAAACATTGAGAAAATCGCCCCAAAGAATTCTTGCCTCCCCAATCTGCCAATAGGCGTCCGAAAGGCTCTCAATTCCTCCCAAAGCCAAGGCAATAATTGGATTGATAATGTCAGCCACCAAAGCTGCTACCACTTTCGAAACTGCACCCCCAAGGATAAAACCAACGGCCAAACCAACAATTCCCTGTTCACGAACAAAATTAAGAAAACCTTTCATAGTGTCCTTTTGTTTTTTTTCTGCCCCGCTAACAAATAAAAAATTCCCGGCAAAATGGGAATAAATAAATTGGCGCTCATCTGTG
The DNA here is from genome assembly GCA_964635585.1 of uncultured Pseudomonadales bacterium. GTDB lineage: Bacteria > Patescibacteriota > Microgenomatia > UBA1400 > PJMF01 > UBA1364. Next base: position 1,698 of record CAZWOQ010000097.1, read on the forward strand.
CTTTGCTAAAAACCCCAACAATAAAAACAAGAAATAACGAGAGGAGAATTATATAAGCAGCAACTTTCGGATACCTCCAACCCAGGGCTAAACTCAAAAGGATGACTGGCAATAGTGTCAAAGCGACATTTTCCCAAACTGAATAGCTCGCATTAAAAAAAGGCAACGGGTTACCATAACCAAAGTAAAAGGGCAAGGCAACTACCAGAATGCAAAGACCAAGAATCCTCGCAGGCCAAATAAAAAACTTCTGCTCCATGGCTCCTATTAAACACGAAAATGAGGCGGAAAGCTAGGATAATATCCTGCCACCGTTAGGATACCCTCTCGAAAAAACTCGTATTCATAGAAAAACTCCGACAGCACTTCATTTAAAGGTCAGACAGCTTAGAAAAATCAATATTTTGAATTCTATTCTCTCTAATATTCACAACCTTAATCTTATTTGAATCAACCACAACAATGCCAAATAAATTATGAGCATCAAATCTTATGACAATGCTTCTTCCCTCATCAAGCCTAACAGTGAGCCAATCCTCTGTCCACCAGCTTGGACTTATTCCTTTTATAATTGCTCGCTCCTTTAAGATTAGTTGAGATAGCTTTGCTGACAGAGTAAGCTCAGTTGTTTCTTCTGATGCAGATTTATCCTGGTATGTTACATCTTGTCCTTTTATGGCACTTTCAACAAGGTTAAACCTCTTGGGACTAATATCCTCTCTAAATGCTATGCTCCCTGATTGGCCATTACGATCATTAAGCTTCACAGCAATTATCGAATCCTTGTTGCCAACCACGAAAACTTGCTTTTTCCCAACAGTATTCAGTACGATAAAATCTTGAGATTCTAAACGCAACATCGAGATACCAGAAATTACTTCTCCAGATAAATCGTTTAATGCATGTTCACCCTCTTGTTTAGAATCAATCCGCCATATTTCAATCTCTCTATTATTAGGAACAATTTCTTCCTGGCCCAATTCGGATTGAGAAGCATTTTCTTTTCCAAGCATACACGGATAGTATATCAAAAGTTTGAGTTATTAGGATGCTTTACTTGAGAAATGATCGGATGATGCCTTCGAAGAAACTAATAATTTTCCGACAAAATGCTGAAGCTCTTATTGCTGTTTTCTAGAAATTTCAAGCTCAACTACAAG
>CAZWOQ010000098.1:0-2788 GCA_964635585.1 uncultured Pseudomonadales bacterium
TTACCAAAATATCGTGGAGCTACTCCTGGTCCCTGGCAGATTATTAACGGTGAATCAAAAAGTGCCGTCACCTTTTTTCAAATTGACCTTCTGCCCGATCACGGTCCACTCATCGCTCAGGTTCCTTTTTCCATTGACCCCCGCGGCACCTCTGCTGATTTTTACCACCAGGCATTTACCACCGCCGCCAACAATTTAAAAAATGTTCTGATTTCCTATCTCAAACACCCTCAAAAACTCATCCCTCAAGACCATCTCCAAAAAAGCTACTATCCAAAACTAACCAAAGATACCGCTAAAGTTGATTGGTCTTGGCCGGAAGATAAAATTTATCGATTTATTTTGGCCATGAACCCTTGGCCGATTGCCTGGACCTTTGTGGAAAATCAACACGGCTCTCTTTTGAAGATGAAGATTTTTTCTTCAAAAATCGACCATGATTTGAAATTAGAAACCGTCCAACTTGAGGGCAAAAATAAAGTAAACTGGTCAGAAATTTCACCCTATTATCAACTGGTAAAATAAATTATCAGTTGCAGTTAACACGACAAAACAGGCATTTTCTCGTAGCATCTTTTGAAAATTTTCTTTAATTTTTTGATGATTTTTAAGCTCAAAATCTCCATTTTTTACCGTAGAATAGCCGCAAATAATTTTGACATTTTTTCTCAAATCATATTAGATTTAATAAAGGAGGAAATAAAATGCCAGTAAAAAAGAAAGCTACTAAAAAAGTTACCAAGAAAGTCACCAAAAAGACCGTCAAAAAGGCTGCTAAAAAACCAGCCAAGAAAAAAACTGTCAAAAAGACTAAAAAGAAATAATCTTGGGAATCTTAAATAAAAAACGGTACCTTAAACAAGTGCCGTTTTTTGTTTCTGAATTTCGCCTTTCAATCTCTTCAAACACTTGCTGCAAAAATACCCGCCTAATTTCTGTTCCCCCATCGTTAAAGTCACTTTGTGAACATTAACTTTGTAAGTTCTTGAAGTCCTATTTTGAGCATGAGATCGGTTTCTCCCGACCTTGGTTCCTTTGTTGCACAGGCTACATGTTCTCGACATGGGTTATACTATAACATCACTTTCCGATTTTTTAAATATGGAAAATCTCATTATTTCCAATCTTATTTTTGCTGTTGGCCTAATAATTGCCCTAACTTTTCATGAGTTTTGCCACGCCTTTGTTGCCGATCGCTTTGGCGACCCCACTCCCCGTTCTTACGGTCGGGTTAGCCTCAACCCCCTCCGGCATCTTGACCCTATCGGCACTCTTATGCTTCTTGTTTTTCATTTTGGCTGGGGAAAACCAGTTCCAGTTGATCCTTACAATCTTTCCAAGAAAGAGGAAGCTCTTGTCTCCTTGGCCGGACCAGGTAGCAACCTACTTTTAGCCGTTATTACCGCTTTCTTAATCAGATTAACTCCCGTAAACACCGTCATTGCTGCCATTGCTGTTCAGTTTGTTTATATCAACTTAATATTAGCCGTCTTCAACCTTCTGCCTATTCCTCCTCTTGACGGCTCAAAGCTGTTTCTCAACCTCCTGCCGGAAGACCAATCTCTTGAATGGGAAAAAGCCTTTGACCGCTATGGATTCATTATTCTGATTGCCCTGCTTTTTCTCCCGGTCAACGGTTCCAATATCATCAATCTGACCATCTCCCCTATCATCAATTTCCTGCTCCGCCTTCTTTTAGGCTACAGTTAATTTGGAATCTTCAATCAATCCGTTTAAAGTTTTTATCAGCTCTGTAATTTCTTTTTTAGTCATTCCGTGAACCATTGCCCCTTCCTCCAAGGTTTCCATCCCCGAAGCAAAACAGCCGATACAGTGAAAGCCATAATCCTCAGTTAACACTTCCCCCAATTCCGGATACCTATCCACAATCTCAGCAATGGGAGTTTTCCCAGTAATTTTTAAATCATTTTTTTTCTTCATATTTCCGATAATTTGATCAGTTTTAATTCCCTTGTAAAGCTTTTTTCAATTTTTTTCCACATTTTTCTCAATTCGCAGCCCGATTCTCTGGCACAAACCACTCCTGTTCCCAAACACTTTACTACATGCTTATTTTCACCTAAACCTTCCAGCAAATCATAAAGAGATTTCCTCCTCCAATCTTTTTTTAAACTGTACCCACCACTTTTTCCTTCCTTACTTTCCACAATTCCGGCTTCCTTCAAAGCAGTTGCCAGTTGTCCCAAAAAACGATATGGTAACCTGGCTTTCTTCGCTACCTCTGCCAACGAAGCTGTTTTACCGTCTTTCTTGGACAAATACGATATGAGTATAATGCTGTATTCGACCTTTTTTGATATGGTAATCATTAGATATAGTAAATCTATTAATGGTATAATTTTATCATCCTACCAGAGGCGATCTTTAAGAAGGTGTTTTTTCTAGCTATCCAGTTTTAAAGGGAGATAAGTTTCGGACGGCTTCGGCCCAAAGGACAGTCTTCCGCCACGTTTTCTTAGCGTGGAAAAGCCAATATTAAAGCAACGCCTATGGTGGGATAACTTTTTCATGACACCTTATTTTTCTATCATCATCCCCTGCCTCAACGAAGAGAAATATTTGCCAAAGTTATTATCCAACCTTAATTCTCAAACATTCTCTGACTTTGAAGTTATCGTTGTCGACGGCCACTCTACCGATAAAACTGCCCAAGAAGTTCATTCATTTCCCGCTAAGTACCCCCTAAAATTAATCTCTACCCCTACCCCCAATGTTCCCCATCAGACAAATCTTGGCGCCAAAAAATCCCACCATCAGGTCTTAATCT
>CAZWOQ010000099.1:0-2740 GCA_964635585.1 uncultured Pseudomonadales bacterium
AGCCCCAGGCTGCTAGCCTGGGGCTTTGTTTTTCACCAAACATTCGATGAGTGACAGAAAAAAAGCCCCGGGTCGCAAGACGCCGGGGCTTTTTCTTTTTTTCAGATTTTTAGAAGAAGCTTTGGCAGGCTTATTCTTCGCTGTCGAAAGCAACTTTGACACTGGGACTCATACTGGCCGCAATGCTGACTTTGAGCAATTTGCCGCGCAGTGCTTTGAGAACCGCTTCAAGATTTTCGGTGAGATCTTGATCCGACATGTCAAGCTTACCAATGGTAAGGTGCATGAGTGGGGCTTTTTTCTCAGTTTTGAGACTAAATTTTCCAGCTTCAAGCTCTTGTTTTTTCAACTCTGGGTTTGGGGTCAAAGTGCCATTTTTTGGATTTGGCATGAGACCTTTTGGACCCAAAACTCGAGCAAATTTTGCCAATTTTGGCATGTATTCTGGATGAGCGACTAAAACGTCAAAATCCAGTTTCCCTGCTTCGATATCAGCTAAAACTTGAGGGTCAGCGATGGCAACACGAACGGTTTTCCCGGTGGAATGGGGGAGAGCTAAATCAACACTCATCCCGACTTCTTTGACCACACTGTGGACTTCCAAAGAGCCGACAAACTTGCTATAGGAAAGTTTTTTGATTAAAGCCACCGCTTCTGCAGGACGGTAGTTTTTACTCTTATCAACTTTGGCTCGAACAGCATGGTATTTCCGACCACGACTATGTTTGGCTTTGCTGACTTTTTTGTTGGTGTTGTCTTCAGAGTTTTCTGTCACCTCTTGTGGGGCAACAACTTCTGAATTCTCAATAAGCGTTTCTGCAGTTTCAACTGGTTTTTCTTGAGTTTCAACGGCAGTATCAGTTACTGCTACTTCTTTTGAGGTCTCTTCGACCGCTTTTTTTCTTCCCATAATTTCCTTTCTTTTGGTGGTACGAACGGCCTGGGTAATTGTGGGCCTTCCACCAAATGTATTTTTAGTCTTTGATATCGACACCCATACTATTTGCAGAACCAATGACAGATTTCATGGCTGCATCAAGGTTTGTGGTGTTCATATCTGCGAGTTTCTTTTCGGCAATTTCGCGAACTTGAGCCATAGTTAGCTGGCCTTTATTTTCTTTACCAGGAAGGGCATTGCCTTTTTTCAATTTGGCGGTTTGTTTGATCAAATCGGCAACTGGAGGCAGTTTCAAAACGAAAGTAAAGGAACGATCCTCGAAAATGGTAATCTCAGCAGGAATGATTTGACCACGTTTGTCAGAGGTTTTGTCATTATATTGCTTGAGAAAGTCCATCATGTTAATACCAGCTTGTCCCAAAATAGGACCAACGGGAGGAGCGGGAGTCGCACTTCCGGCTGGAAGATTTAATTTCAGAATTTGTTTGACTTTTTTTGCCATGATTTTCCTTGTGCTTGTCAATTTTTCGGCGAAACTGTTTTCTTGAGAAGCCTGGATCCCTTTCCAGCAAGAAAGCAGTTTCTGCTTATCGATTGCAATGAACTGGTATTTTATCACAAGTCTGCAGAGAAAGAAAGCTTGCTTTAGGAGGTGGAATCATTTTAAATATCGCCCTTGGCAGTTGCATGCATAATAAAAAAATATAAGAATCACGACTCGCGTGATGAAAAAAAATATGGCAAAATCAAAAGAGTCTTCACCATTAAATCGAGGTGAAAAATTAGAAACACAAGGAGAGATCCCTATGGAAACTTTGACTTCAGCAGAAATTGAGCAAGCGATTCAAGAAGTTCTGCGTTTCATTAAATCTGGAGCAGTTGTTCCTAACAAAGAAGGAGTGGTTTGTGGTGATGGGGGAGTTCCAGCGGTGCTTTTTAGTACTACTGGGGAAAGAATCGAGACGGGTGGCATGGCTGGGGATTTGGGTCAAGACTCGGCAACTATTCCAGCGGTATTGACCTATTATCGTCGTCATGGGATCGCTTATGATCTTTACGCGTTGACCCGAAAGATGGTGATGGCTTACAACCAAGTTGGTCTTACTTTTCAATTTCACACTTCACAGCACGTTGATGGTCAGGAAAAGATCACCGATTGTGGTGATATGAATGCTAAGATGGTGGCGAGTAAAGCTCCAGATTATCAGACTGATGCAGCAGAAGTACGGGAAGTAGTGATGCTTTTGCAGCATTGGTATCGCGATGAGAAACCAGAAGGCCTGCTTCTTGAAGAGCAAAATCTGGCGGAACGTGAGCACCATGAGGCCGGTGTTATTTTGGTAGTGGGCAAGCAAAACACTTTATTGCATTGGATCAAACAAGATTTACCAGAAGCAGAACAACAGATGTACTTCGTTCTTGATCCCGTTCGGGCAGAAGCGCGTCGCCGAAAAGCTTTACAAGCTTTTGGATTTGATGAAGCGGCCATCGTCGAAATTCTGGCGATTAAAGCGGAACAGGATCAAATGACGAATAAGTATGTTGCTCGCAAAGCTGAACCCGAGAAAAAACTTCGTAATGCTGTTTTTGCAGTTGATGTGGACGATGCGCAAGATCCAAAAATTGAATATCTGGGTTTAATTCAAGCAGATGGCCAGGTGAAGAAGTAGAGGATCAAAGGGTGCTTCTTAAAGTCAGATTTTTGGGAACAAATGGAACTAAGGAGACTGCCCAGTGAATATCCCCCGGAAGAAGTTCTGAACTGAATTACCTGTGGCACTGTTTTTTGATTCCTTTTCAATCAGTTCCATCAATTTTTCTCGAATCCCCGCGAAGCGTGTG
>CAZWOQ010000100.1:0-2027 GCA_964635585.1 uncultured Pseudomonadales bacterium
AGCACTCTATCAGCGCTTCAATCAGCCCGACACACTCATTGTGGTGTCGAGCTTTCCTTTGCGTGGTGAAGAAATTGCTCAGCGCAATGCCGTTTCTCGTTATAGTGATTTATTACTGAGTCATTTTCCAGAAGACCAAAAAGTGCTGGTACTTTGTGAACGAGTAGCAGGCCAAGATAATCGGCCATATTTATTAAGCAAGAATATTTTAGTCTTGCCAGCTTTTTTGACCAATTCTTACTCCTTGTTTATTGATTTAGCTAAGCAACTGCAGAAGTTTTCAGCGATCAAAAACATTTTATTACAATTTGAATTTAGTTTATTTGGCAAAGAAGTGATTACTTTTCTTTTGCCCTTATTTTTCTTACTGCAACGCTTTGCTGGGAAGAAAATTACAATCATGTTGCATCAAGTGGTGCTCGATTTGTCCACTTTAGCGGGCCAAGTGCAATTGCCTGCTCATGCCTTGAAAACGCAAGTTTTTAATTTGGCAATGAAACTTTTCTACGCTACTTTTGGTTTGGCCTGTCAAAAAGTTTTGGTTCACGATCAATTTTTGGCAGAAAAATTAGCTGGCTTGGTGCCTAGGCAAAAGATTCGCATCATTCCGCATGGTATTAATGGCTATCAGCACTTTTCGGCGACTCAACAAGCGAAAATTAAGCAAACTTTGGGACTGAAAAAGAGCGATCGTGTTCTGTTGGCCTATGGCTATCACTCTTGGTATAAGGGCACGGATTGGATAATTAAAAACTTTTTACGCCTCAAAGCCGAACAAAAAATTGCCAAAAACGTCAAGCTGGTTTTAGCCGGTGATGTCGCTCCCACCCAAAAGGAACAAGCTCATTTGCGTCGGTATTATCGTGCTCTCAGCTCAAGCATTGCTGCCAACTCAGCTTCCATTCTGCACACTGGTTTTGTGCCCGAAAAAGATGTCGCCAAAATTTTTGCCATTGCTGATCTCTGTGTTTTTCCTTACCGTTCTCGGATGTCCAGCTCAGGTGCTTTGGCCTTAGCTTTGCAATACCATAAACCATTTATTTGTTCAGCGGCTTTTGCGGAAAACTTGCAAACTGATGCGTTGAAGAATCTTGCCGCTCAACTTCAGCTGAATTTAGCTGATCTCAGTTTCCGTTTACGTTACGATTCTTTTGTGGCGGTCTTTCAAAAAGTTTGGCGAAACCAGCCATTACAAGCCAAGTTGGCTACTTTCGGTCGACAAGTAGCTCGGCAACAAAGTTGGCAAGCCGTTGGTCAAAGCTATCTGCAAGTGCTCAATGTTCCCAAAAAGAAGAGCGTTTTTGCCCTGCTCAAACGCTTGCGTTTTGATGCTACCCGAAAAATTTTGTATTTCGAAGCTGGTGCCTAAGCCCATTTTTCCTATATAATGACGGTGATGAAAGTTTTTAATTGGCTGGCCAAAATTTGGCCAGAATTGTTCTTGTTTCTGCTCGTGTCAGTGCTTTTTTTGGCCAATTACCAAGCCAATACTTTTTTAACGGGTTGGGATAATTTGCATCCAGAGTTTGCTCCGACCATCAACTTGGAACGGGCTTGGCAAACAGCTTGGCAAGAATATCAGGGACTGGGTCTGTTGGCCGGGATGGCTCATGGAGCGGAATTCTTGCGGCAGTTATTGTTATGGCCTTTAGCATTCTTTCTTCCAATTGAATGGTATCGCTATGCTTTTATTTTTCTCACGCTTCTTTTTGGTGTTTGGGGGGCCTATTTTGCTTTTGGCTTTTGGGGAGAGCGCTTGCAGGCTAGAAAATCTGGACAATTGGCTGCTTTGCTGGGGGCAACTTTCTATTTACTGAATTTTGGGACTTTGCAAAATTTTTATGTTCCTTATGAAGCTTTTGCCGTTTTTTATGCGGTTTTTCCTTGGTTGTTTTGGCAATTAGCCGTGTATTTGACCGAAGGGAAAGCAAGAAATGCCTTCTTTTTTTTCTTGTTTAGTATTTTGGCAACGCCAGCTTTTTATGTGCAAACAATTTTTGTAGTTTATGGGGTAATTCTGTTTGCTA
>CAZWOQ010000100.1:2049-2740 GCA_964635585.1 uncultured Pseudomonadales bacterium
CTCTTCGCTTTTTTCCTAAAGAAAAAGGCTCGTAGATGGAGAAAAATACTCCTGGTGCTTTTGATTACTGGTGTAAGCAATGCTTTTTGGTTATTGCCCAATGCTTATTTTGCTTTGACGCAGAGTGTTACTACCATTTGGTCGAAAAATAATTTGATGGCAACCGATGAAGTGGCAGCGCGCAATGCTGCTTATGGGAATTTTAGTTCTATCATTCGTTTGCAAGGTTACTGGTTTGATTACCAGGATTTTGATCAAAGTGGCAATACTTTGTATTTGCTTGATCCTTGGAAGACATCATTGCAATATTCTTGGGTGCAAATTCTTTCTTATTTGCCTGGAGTTTTGTTACTGATCACGGTTTTTTGGTGGTGGTGGCAGAAAAAGAAGAACCCGTTTTTACGCCTCAGTTTTTCCTTTGCACTGTTGCTGATTTATTTTGTCTTGGCGGGGGATAATCCGCCTTTTTCTTGGTTTTATACAACTCTACAAAATCACCTGCCGCTTTTTTCGCAAGTATTTCGCTCCGCTTTCACCAAGTGGGTAGTGCCAGCGACGTTTTTCTTTGCTTTAGGTATTGACACTTTTTTCGTGTTTCTTTTTCAACTCGTGGAAAAAAGTCGTAAAAAGTGGCAACGAGTTTTGGGAAAAAAGCTATTTGCAGGAATTTTTGTTGTACTAATTTTAGTAG
>CAZWOQ010000101.1:0-2711 GCA_964635585.1 uncultured Pseudomonadales bacterium
TGTTGGTGCTTCTGAATTTCTAGGCATATACCCGAATTTTACCCCCGGAGTAAATTCTTGTCAATTTTGTCGAATTCATAAAAAAAATCCCGGACCAAGCCGGGATTCCTTCTTGCAAAAAAATGTTTATTTGTTGATCACATTAACCACTGTTTTACCAAAACGCTTGCTGAAGTTCACCACTCCATCGAGCATTGAAAAAATAGTGTAATCATGACCCATTGAAACGCCTTTACCCGTTTTGTATTTGGCGCCTTTTTGGCGAACAATAATTTGACCAATTTTAATGTTTTCACCAGCGTATTTTTTAATTCCAAAACGCTTACTGTGACGAGCTCCCTGAGAATGTTGGGTAACGCTCCCTGAACCTTTGACGTGTGCCATATTTGCCTTTCAAAAACGAAATCGCTTTACTTTTTTGCTGAGAATTCAAAAAGACAGATCTCTCGCTGAATTACAGCTCCTTGCCGCGCATAACGCAGCGGTTTGACCAAGAGATTGTATCCTTTTGCCTGTAATTTGTCAATTAAGCCTTGCATCGTATACTGCTTACCCGCCATCTCTGCAGCTGGAAAAATAAAACAGACGCGTGCTCCATCAACTAAGACTTTTTGAAAACTATTAAAAGCCCCTAAATACATTTTTTCTAAACCTCGAAAGACATTTGTCAACTCGGCAGGATTTGGGGTCTGTCGCCCAAGAAAGGGTTCAGTGACCAATAATTCAACAGGAGCAGGAAGCTGCTCTTTTTGCAAACGACTCGCATCAGCCAAAAACACTCGACTTTCCAAAGTGAGACCATATTCGGCAGCCAACCAATTGAGGTTTTCTCGAGTTCCATTGACAGATTCTTGATCAAGATCAGAACCAAAAACTTTCAGACCGCGCAGTGCTGCTTCGATCAAAACTGTTCCAGTTCCACAAAAGGGATCATACAGATGAACATCTTTTTTCCCTGGATTCGCTTGACGATAGCTACCAAAAGCAATATTCGTCATCATCAAGGCAACCTTCGGAGGAAGCATACCTTTACGGCGATTCGCGTAGGGTTTTTGACGATCTTTTTTCGTCCAATTATCCAAATCTTGCACTGCGAAAGTTTCGCAAAGAACGGAATTTTGATGCTCAGTATCTTGAAAAACAAAAATTTCTCGAGCATTCTGATGATGGGCCAAGAAAGCAACTTCTTGAGGTTCCGCAGAGAAATAACGTGCGGGACGATCTTTTTTCGTCAATTCCTCTTTGATCGCTTCCTGAGAAATTTCTAATTGTTGTTTGCCGAGTTGTTGAAAAGTAAAATGAATTTTCTTTTCCTGTTGACTCAAAATCTCTACCAAACTTTCAAGAACAGTTTGACTTTTTACTTTTAAATCAAAACTTTCTCTCTGCCAAAGAATTTTGATAGTACCACCGAGTTCTTGTAAAAGCTCATTAGCAAAGATTTTCGCCGCCTTCTCGTCTAATTCTGGACCAGAAAAACCAAAAAGATTCTTCTCACAGAAAAAGAGCGGCCATTCTGGATGAAGAGACGTAAATTCTAACCGTGAAAGTTCCGGAGTGTTACCAAAGAGCAGGAAAAATGTTGACATTAAGCAATGCTGAGCACTTTAACCACCGTTTGCAATTGGCGATGACCAATCACTTTCCGGTAGCGTGACTTAGCCTTATATTTCGCGACTCGAATCTTCTCACCTTTTTGATCGGCAAGGAGTTCTAAGCTCACTTTCGCACCTTTTACCAAAGGCTGACCAATTTGGCGTTTTTCGCCATCTACAACGAGGAGAACATCCGTAACATCGATTTTCTTGTCATCTGACTCGAGACGATCGATCACGAATTCATCACCAACAGCAACTTGGTATTGCTTACCTTGTAATTGAATAATAGCGTACTTTGACATAACAAAGGGTAATTATACCATAATTTTTGCCTAGTAAAAGCTTAAAAACTCAGGTGTGACCCGTTCTTTCACAATGCTCTGTACCAATCCCATCAGAAAGAAAAGGGACAAAAGCGAACTGCCACCATAGGAAACAAAAGGCAAAGTGATTCCTGTGATCGGCACTATTCCCAAATTCATACCAACATTGATCGTAATTTGCGCCAAAAACATCAGAAAAGTACTCAAGAGAAACTGTTTTTCCGCAAAATTTCGCCGCTGCAGCATTTGCCGAAAAAGAAAGGCCAAAAGAGCACAGTAGAGAAGGAGAAGAAGAGCTGCACCCACAAAGCCCCATTCTTCGCTAAAAGAAGCAAAAATAAAATCAGTCTGTCTTTCCGGTAAAAAACGAAGGTGAGACTGAATTCCTTGACCAAGCCCTCGACCCCAAATTTGCCCCGAACCAACAGCAATCAGTGCTTGTCTTGAGTTATATTCACTACTCGTTTCTTGGCTTAGCACTGTGGTTGTTGGTTGGAAAAAGCTGAGAATTCGCTCTTTTTGATAGTCCTCAAAAACTCCAACCCAGAGAAGTCCTGCCAAGAGAATAGCTCCGGCAACAAGCAAAGATAGTTTTTGCCAACTCAATCTCTGCACAAAAACAAAAACTGCCAAGGCCATAAGAAGGACAACCGCTGTCCCAAAATCTGGTTCAAGAATGATTAAAACCGTTGGTAAAAAGAGGAGAAAGAGGAGCAAGGCAAAACGCTTCCAAGTCAGTTTTTCTTCTTGGGGAAACAGATCCGCAAGAAGAAGGGCCGTAATTGGCAAA
>CAZWOQ010000102.1:0-2694 GCA_964635585.1 uncultured Pseudomonadales bacterium
GCCCCAAGAGATGTACTACGTGCGAGAAATTACTCGAGCAACTAAACAGGAAATTAATGCGGTCCGTCGTGAGTTAGATAAAATGATGGAGACAGGTCTACTCAAGAGTGAACAAAGAGGAAATCGTCTTTATTATTCGTTGAACCGTCGCTATCTTTATTATCAAGAATTACAAAGAATGGTAATCAAAAGTGTTGGTCTAGGAAAGAAAATTCGTCGTTACCGGCGAAAACTCGGCACTGTGAGTTATGTGATGTTTACGGGAACTTTTGTCGAGCGAGAAATGGCCAAAAAAGACGAATTAGACATTTTAGTGGTTGGGGATGTGGTTTTAGCAGAATTGGAAGAGCTTATTCATGCGGAAGAGAAAGTTTTGAATCGTGAAATCAACTACTCTGTATTGAGTGATGAAGAATTTGAATTTCGAAAAACCCGTCGTGATCCCTTTATTATGGATGCGATGTATGGGGTAAAAATTATGGTTATTGGTAGTGAACTTGAGTTCTGCCAACGTCAGGTCCCCGTTATTTAAACTATGCAAAATCAAGTGCAACGGAAAGTTCTGGTTCTCCTCTCTTTGCTGACACTCTTTGCTGCTTATGTGGCTTTTCCTTCAGAGTGGCAATATCAAGGGAATTTTTTTGGGAAGCAAGTAAATTGGCAGATAAAAAAGTCAGCAATTGACTTTTACTTTTTCAAAAAGCACATCTATCTTGACTACCAATTGAAAAAAGGTTTGGACATTCAAGGTGGAATGCAGGTTGTTTTACAAACTGATATGAGTCAAATTCCCGCCGAAGATCGCGAAGCGGCGATCGAAGCAAGTCGAAATGTGATTGCCCGGAGAGTTGACTTGTATGGAATTAGTGAACCGAGTATTACCACTTCGAAACTCAATGAAGAGTATCGGTTGATTGTGGAATTGCCAGGCGTGAATGATGCTCAAGAGGCCCTACAACTTGTTGGGACAACTGCTGAACTCGATTTTAAATTAGAAAAAAGCCTCAGTGATGAAGAAGCGGCTGCTGCAAGCACTTCAGCGGCAGCTTTCTTGCAGAGTTTCCAGGCCACTGGGTTAACGGGAAAGCAATTAAAGCGAGCACAAATGCAATTTGATCCACAAACGGGTAAGCCGGTCATTGCTTTGGAATTTGATGATGAGGGACGCGAGCTTTTTGCTGATATTACAAAAAATAATGTTGGCAAACCTTTGGTGATTTTTCTTGACGAGAGTCCAGTTACTTGGCCAACGATTTCTACGCCGATTTTGGACGGTCGAGCGGTCATTTCTGGCGAGTTTAGCGTTGATGATGCAAAGTCTTTAGCGATTCAACTGAATTCTGGTGCTTTACCTGTGCCAATTCATGTTTTGGAACAACAAAATATTGAAGCAAGTTTGGGCGAAGAATCTGTTCAACAAAGTGTCCAGGCAGGGGTTTTAGGTTTGCTTTTTGTTATGGCATTTATGATTCTTTTGTATGGTTGGTTGGGCTTCGTGGCGGATCTTTCTTTATTGATGTATGCAATTTTGACGATTGCACTTTATAAAGTCTTTGGAGTTGTTCTCACACTTCCGGGAATTGCCGGACTTATTTTAACGATTGGTATGGCAGTGGATGCAAATATTTTAATTTTTGAGCGGATGAAAGAAGAATTGCGGGCTGGGCATAGTTATCGTCAGGCAATGGAGCTTGGTTTTGGGCGGGCTTGGGATAGCATTAAGGATGCGAATGTTGCGTCGATTATTACGGCTTTGGTTCTGATTAATCCGCTGAATTTCTCATTTTTGAATACCAGCGGTTTGGTTCGTGGTTTTGGTATAACGTTTTTATTGGGAACGCTTTTAAGTTTGTTTACTGGTGTTTTTGTTAGTCGTTTGTTATTGCGGGTATTGATGCCAAAACTGAAGAAAAAGGAATGGAACGCGAAACTATGAATCTTATGCGTTACAAATACTGGTATTTTGTGATTTCGGCTTTTGTTATCATTCCAGGGCTTATTTCTCTCTTTTTGTTTGGACTCAAACCGGCCATTGATTTTACAGGAGGATCTTTGCTGCATTTGCAAATTGAAGCAAATCAAGATCAAGATCCAAAAGCTTTGCTTTCCGATTTGACTGAAGAGTATCAAATAGAGGATATTCAATACACAGCGCCAGATCTGAGTATCCGTGCCAAGGAAATGACTAATGAGCAAAAGGATATGCTTCTGGCCGAACTTGCTCAACGTTTTCCTCATCTCGTTTTACGGAGTTTTGAAACACTCGGACCTTCAATTGGGGCAGAACTTTTGCAAAAAACTTTGACGGCGCTGATCCTTGTTGCAGTGTTGATTACTTTATATGTTTGGAAGCAATTCAGTGAGCTTAAATACGGAGTTTCTGCGGTTTTAGCCATGTTTCATGATTCACTTGTTCTTCTTGGTGTCTTCAGCTTGTTAGGGCATTTCCGAGGAATCGAAGTTGACACACTTTTTGTGACAGCTATGTTAACAACTTTATCTTTTTCGGTACACGATACGATTGTGGTTTATGACCGCATTCGTGAGCTGAGGCATAAATATCCAAGAATCGATTTGGATTCACTGGCAAATGTTGCCGTCGTTGAAACGCTTGGCCGTTCTCTGAATAATTCTTTAACAATTATTTTAATGTTATTGGTTTTGGTGCTTTTGGGTGGGCAGAGTATTCATTAT
>CAZWOQ010000103.1:0-2674 GCA_964635585.1 uncultured Pseudomonadales bacterium
AAGGTCTCATGTCTCATCAAGAAAAAAGAATTGCGCAAGCGCTTTTAGAAATTTCGGCGGTTGGCTTTCGACCTGAGTCTCCTCTTACTTTTAAATCTGGAATTATTTCACCAGTCTATGTAGATAATCGACGCTTTCCTTTTTATCCCCAACAATGGCGAATGGTAATTACAGGTTTTCAGGAATTGTTAAAAAGCGAGCAACTTGAATTCGACATTTTAGCGGGAATAGAAACTGCTGGGATTCCTCATAGTGCTGCGTTGGGGTATGCACTGCAACGGCCCTCGGTTTTTGTGCGCAAAAAAATCAAAGACCATGGTACAAAAAGTCGCATTGAAGGAGGTTCTGTTGCTGGGAAAAAAGTTTTGTTAATTGAAGATTTGGTAACTACGGGAATGAGTAGTCTGGCTGGAGTGCAGGCTTTGCGGCAAGACGGTGCACAAGTAGACGATTGTTTGGTTATTGTCAGTTATGGCTTTGCCGAAGCAAGGGCCGCTTTTGCTCAAGCCCAAGTCCATTTGCACACCTTGACCCAGTTTCCAATTATTTTGGAGGAAGCACTTCGTCTGCAAAAAATTACTTCGGCGCAAAAAGTCCTCATTGACGATTGGTTTGCGGATCCTTGGGGTTGGGCAGAACGTCATGGTTTTGGAAAATCAGAAAGACAAAAATGAATTTTATTGAAAAATTTGAAAAACGCGCCCGCCAAAGCAATTCTCTGCTTTGCGTTGGTTTAGATGCTGATCTGTCGCAGCTGCCGAAGCGTTTTTTGCAGGAGCAGCAACCGCAGTTTGCTTTTAATCAGTGGATTATTCAGCAGGCGGCGGCTTTCGCCGCCGCCTTCAAAGCCAACAGTGCCTTCTACGAAGCCAAAGGAGCAGCAGGAATTGAGGAGTTGCGTCTGACCTGTCAATTTTTGCGAGAAAGCTATCCAGATATCCCCATCATTCTTGATGCGAAGCGCGCCGATATTGGGAATACCAATCAAGCCTACCTTCAATTTGCCTTTGATCAGTTACAAGTGGACGCCATCACCCTTCAACCCTATTTAGGGGCAGAGGCCCTGGCGCCCTTTCTTGATCGTAAAGACAAGGGCTGTATTATTCTTTGCAAAACTTCGAATCCTGGTTCGGCGGAGTTGCAGGATCAAAGATTAGCCACGGGAGAAAAGTTGTGGCAATGGCTGGCAAAACAAGTTGCTCAGGAATGGAATCAAAATCAAAATTGTCTTTTAGTTGTCGGTGCCACTTACCCCGAGGAGCTCCAGCAAATTCGCCAAATAGTTGCTGAAATGACACTTTTGGTCCCGGGTGTGGGAGCGCAAGGAGCAGATCTTGAGAAAACTCTTCAGGCAGGACTGAATAGTCAAGGTTTGGGATTAATCATCAATGCCTCCCGGAGTATTATCTTTGCAGCACAGCCAGCAAAAGCTGCAGAGGAATTACGTGATCAGATCAATCTTTATCGTTAAAGCAATCCCCTCATCACTAGAGTTAGTATATCAAAATATATCAATATATATCTTGATATATCAATCAAAAAAATAAACAGTGAAAATTAGCAGAGCCATGTCAAGACTGCTAAAAATAAAAAAGCATTATTTTATTTTTTTCGGCCGCTTTTTTTATTTTGACGCTCTTGTTTTCTTTTCTTCTTAATTTCATTTTTATTTATACTTTTTCGGTGTCCTCCCTTTTCTAAATTTTCACGTATTTGTTTTTCTGCACGAAGCCTCTGTGCTTCGCTGACAAAATCTTGACCACCGACACTCGGAAAACGAAAAGACATTACGGTTTTGTTATTTTCAGAATACACGGAAAGATCACCAGAACCAATGATATCCATACCAATGAGCATATCAGCGCCACCAGAAATGGCAGGGACTTCGGCGATTCTGACATGGGAAACACAAACTTTATTCGGCAAATAGACATTTACCATATAGGTATTTTCATCAGAATTTCCATTGACACCGGTAATTCGAGTTTTTCCCGTTGGAATAAGTCCTATTGCTGTGGCGAGTTTTTTTGAGATAACTGAACATGTGGCACCAGTATCCCAAATAGCAATGGTAGAAGTAACAGTTGGAACGGTTTTTAGATCTGGACTTGGTGAATAGGCTTGTGAAACACCGACTTGTGTAAAAAGGACATTGGTTCTTCCGGCAAACTTTGTAGTGAAAGCCATGAAGTTTTGCATAATTGTTACGAATAGATCACACGGGAATGAAAGGTTTGAACAGAATTGCCATCAAAAGAACATTTCTGAATTAAAAAAGTACCGAGTTGGTATTTTGCGGTAGCATCTTCATAGGCAGCTACTTCGTCATTGTAAACACCTACCACTTTTTCTCCAACAATAACCAAAACTTTTCCATTGTATTTTTTTAAAAAATCTGCTTGATGCTTCTGGTAGAATTTGTATTCTTTTTCTAACATTTCCTAAAAATTATAGCATTGAAGGGGGAATATTTCAAAGTTTCGATAAGAATATATAAATTTATGAAAGCTTCTTTCATTGTTCTATTTTTTATGACGAAATCCCTCCCTTCCCTTCCCCTAAAAATCCTTTAAAATACGAATGTGCGGCAAGAGCTCAAGTCTCTTTAAAAATTTGGCACGGTACCAGAGTGGTCCAATGGCGAGGTCTGCAAAACCTTCGTTCGCGGGTTCGA
>CAZWOQ010000104.1:0-2604 GCA_964635585.1 uncultured Pseudomonadales bacterium
GAATTTTTGCTTTTTTTTGTTATCGCAGCACGAAAAGTTACTGGGTAACAAGTTTAGCAACCTTGTTCTATTATTTGCTTGAACTTTCTGCCGCGGTTGGGCCGACGAATACCTATTTCGCAAGTTTACTGTCATTTTTGCCATTTGTTTTTTGGTTGGAATGGTGGAAAGACTCCAAATGGTTCTGGGCAGCTTTGGCGTGGCTGAGTATGGGACTTTTAGTGCAATTTCAAATGGCTTTCATCGTCCCTATTGCTGTTGCTTGGTTTCCCGTTTTTCTTTTTCGTATTTTTCAGAAGAAATTGTTCAAACAATTTTTTACCGTTTTTGCTTTCTTACCCCCACTCGTTACTTTTTTGCTTTTTGATCTCCGACATGATTGGTTGCAGGCACGAGCGCTGCTCAGTTTTGTTACGGAAGGTGATGCCAGTGGCCATTTTGATTTTTGGCCAAGGTTTTTTGAACGCCTCCAAACAATGCTAAAAAATGGGCTTAGTCTCTTCGCTCTACCAGCTTGGTTAAATGGGCTCTTTTTGCTAGGGGTCACCATTTTTGGTTGGCGCGGAAAAAAAGATCGCCAGATGCTTGCGATTGCGTGGTATTGGTATTTTTCTTGGTGGTTGCTGAGTGTTTTCTTTTCTGGAGCGATTTGGGTCTTTTACTATTTTCCTTTTTTGACGATTTTTTTATTAGTTGTTGCACAGATACTTTCGAGAAGGACCTTTGGCAAAATACTTTTTTCTTTCCTCGCTATTTTCGCTGTAATAAAGGGCTGGGGGAATTTTCAGTATTCACCACAACGTTTTGACAGTTCTTCTTGGCGTTTGCTTTCACAGATAAGTAAAGATGCTCTCGCTGAAGAAGACATTGGTTATTTTCTTTATTCTCAGGATCAAATGGCATATCCACTGAAGTACGCCTTTCTTTATTACCAAAGGAAAGAGCGGAAATCAGCACAAGCGTTTACGAAGGTAGAAAAGACTGTTTTAGTTGAGTCGGCTGATGATCCAAATAATCCATGGTCAACGGCAAAGGACTGGAAGCTTAACAAGATTCGCATCGATCAAGAGCCGGATGAAGTGAAAAGTTACCCATTTGGATATACGGTAGAACGTTATTCTTTGGACGAGGAAACGATTGCTCGTGGTGTTGATCCAAATTTAGTAACTGGTCTCGAATTGCGTTAGTAATTATTTATATAGTAAACGTTCAATTTTTGGCCAATTTTCTTCAACAATGTTTTCACCAACGCTGAAGAGATCATCTCGATTTACAAAACCAGAAAAAGGATCACTGATGTTTTTGCGTTCATCGATGTCTGGCTTAAGTACCAGATCAGCATCTTTTTGGGTATATTCCGAAAGATGGTAAGTGAGAATTTGAGATGCTTTTAGAGCAACATTAAAAGCAGAACTGCTGCGATATTCGTGCATGGGGAATTGGTTTTTTTGCAAGTTTACGGCAATAACTACTTCGCTACCCATGTTTTTTACAGTGCTCACTGGGACTGGTAGGACCGTACCACCATCGATAAGTTGCATGCTTTCCCAAGGAACAGGTTGAAGAAAAAATGGCACAGCAATGCTGGCACGAATAGCGGTAGTCAGAGGACCTTTTTTGAGTTCAACAGCTTTGCCAGTAATCAGGTCACATGCGACGGCACAAAAAGCAATCTTGAGTTGTTCAATGCTTCTTTCTGCTAGGTATTGCTCAAAAAGTTGATTGATTTTTTCACCTCGAAACAAACCCCCTCGTGGTCGTGGATCAGAAAAAGCAAACAGTACACGCCGATAATTCATGTTTTCGCGAAAGATTTTTTCAACCATGCCAATGTCATTGAGTGCCGCATAAAAAGCTCCAGCCAGGGCACCGGCGCTGGTTCCCGCAATAGCATCAATTTTCACGCCATGTCGTAGAAGGGCTTTTAGCACTCCGACATGAGCAATTCCTCGCCAACCACCACTGCCTAATGCTAAACCAAGTTTTTTTTGAGTCATGAGTTCATTATAGAGGTATTTTTACGCGAGAGCAAAAAAAAGAGAAAAGTGACAAGCTTTCTTAAAGAAAGCAGCAATTTCTAGAGAGGGTAAGAAAACTTGTAGTGGCTGTTTTTCATCTTTTGTTGGGTGTAAAAATGGTGAGTGGCCTTTCGCTTTTGGTTGCAAGCAACTTCAATTTGCAAACAATTGTTTTTTTTGGCAAATTGGAGAGCATGTCGGAAGAGCCTTTTGCCAATACCTTTCGATCGATCTTTTTCATTTACAACAAACTCCATAATCTCAGCAATCATGGCAGCATGGTGGAGTTGCGTTTCTATTCTTAGGCTTATAAAAGCTAAGATCTTTTTGTCTTTTTCAAAAATAAAAATTTTGTATTTGGGATCTTCTAATTTTTCCAAAAAAATATTATGGAGCAAAATTGGATCAATTTGCTCTGTTTCTAATTGCTTCAGTAGATTTTGAATTGGGGCAAAGTCACTTGCGGTTGCATTTCTGATCATGTTTTTTATTTCTGACTGGGACTCTGAAAAGTAAACACCAGTTTTTCAGTTGTTGGATTAACAAGTTTTTCTTGAAAGTTATTTTTTGTGTATCTAGCAATAAC
>CAZWOQ010000105.1:0-2603 GCA_964635585.1 uncultured Pseudomonadales bacterium
AATATATTAGCGAACTGGAAAAATATTGCCAAAAAGTTCGAGTCTTTAAGCGAAGTAGCAAAGCCTTCACCCTAAATAATATCCTCAAAACGGCTTTTTCAAGCTATCCCTTCTTGGTCATTCGCAATCAAGCCGATGACAGTATCGAAGCAATCAAACAAGAAATTTCTGAAAACAATTATGACCTTATTCACGCTGAAACCTTTTACATGATGCCTCACTTACCAGAATGTAATGTTCCGGTAATCTTGGTAGAGCAGACCATCGAATACTTAGGCTATGAGAGTTACGTCAAAAAAGCAGCTTGGTTTATTCGTGGCATCCTCAATATTGATGTCGAAAAAATCCATTCTTGGGAAAAATACTATTGGCAGAAAGCCGATCGGCTGATCGTTATGAGTGAAGATGATCGGCAGTTTATTGCCAATGAACTCGCCGCAAATAGCCGAACAAAAAAAGATGATTATTTACCAAAAATTGATGTCGTCGCGAATGGTGTCGACACCGCTTGGTTCGCCGAAAAAAAGCGACAACCGGCTCAATATCCCACTATTCTTTCCGTTGGCACCTTCAAATGGTTGCCAAACCGAGAAGCGGTTGATTTCTTGGTCCAAAAAGTTTGGCCGCTCATTAAAAAGCAAGCTCAAAATGCTCGTCTCTTGATTGTAGGAAGTTCACCAACCCAAAAAGTCCTTGATTACAGCCAAAAAGACCCCCACATTGAAGTAGCTGCTGGCATCGCGGATATTCGCGATGCTTTCAAGTCCGCAGACGTACTTCTTGCCCCCGTTTTTAGTGGGAAAGGAACTCGCTATAAAATCCTCGAAGCAATGGCCAGCGGCACACCAATAGTCGCAAGTACCATCGCAGTTGAGGGTCTTAATGTCACTAATGGAATCCAGGTTTTAACAAGCAATGATCCAAGCAAATTAGCTGAACTGACGGTCAAAGTTCTTAATGATCAAGCACTGCGCAACAAACTCGCCAAAAATGGTGAAGCCTTTGTGAGAGAGAACTACGACTGGCAACTCATCTCGAAAAAACTTGACAGTATTTATCA
The DNA here is from genome assembly GCA_964635585.1 of uncultured Pseudomonadales bacterium. GTDB lineage: Bacteria > Patescibacteriota > Microgenomatia > UBA1400 > PJMF01 > UBA1364. The sequence continues at coordinate 1,061 of CAZWOQ010000105.1, forward strand.
GGAAATTGGAAGCCATGCCAAATAAAACATTTGATCTCAGCATTATCATTTTGAACTACAACGGCCAATTTTGGCTCAAAAAATTGTTGCCTTCAATTAAAAAGAATTACCTGAATGAAACGGAAAAAGAGGTTGAAGTAATTGTGGTAGATAACAAAAGTACAGATAATTCTGTTGAACTCTTGAAAAAAGATTTTCGCTGGGTTCATCTTGTAGAAGCCAGTGAAAATGGCGGTTTTGCCAAAGGAAATAACTTAGGAATTCTGGCCAGTAATGCTCGCTATCTTATGCTCCTCAATAGTGATACGGAATTTCTTAAACGTGATTCTAACCTTGATCCACTGATTGACTACATGAACGCCCACTCAGAAATTGCAGTGGCCGGCCCACGTTTAGAACTCAGTGACGGTCAGTTGGATTGGGCCGGCCACCGCGGCGAACCAACTCCTTGGGCCTCATTTTGCTATTTTGCCAAATTAGAAAAGCTCTTTCCCAAATTGCGACTTTTTGCAGGGTACCATCTAAAATATAAAAACTTGCAAGAAATCCATTCTATTGCTGCTTGTTCTGGCGCAGCGATGCTCGTTCGTCATTCAGCTCAGAAAAAGATTGGTTTGCTTGACGAAAATTTCTTTATGTATGGTGAAGATTTGGATTGGTGTAAGCGCTTCCGTGATCAAGGTTTTCAAGTAATTTTTTATCCTTTTGTAACTATTATTCATCACAAATACAAATCGGGTATTAAAAGTAGCAACCGCAAAACTTCACAGATCACCAGAAAATCATTTTACGAAACAATGCTTCAGTATTATGATAAGCACTATCGCCAGCGTTACCCTAATATTGTACGCTGGCTCATTCGTTTCTTTATTTGGGTAAAAACTGATGCCAGTTAAACAAAACTTACGAATTGGAATTGATTGCCGACTTGCTGGAAACCAGCATGCGGGAATTGGTCGTTATACGGAGAATCTAGTCCGAGAATTACTCGAACTTACAAAAGCTGAAGCTCTCAAACAGCGGATTACTTGGGTACTTTTTTTCTTTGACCAAAAGCAAGCCCGCCAAGTTCTTGGTTCTTTACGGAATCAAGAAAATCTTGAAGTGCGCTTGATGCCCGTCAAACACTACGGTCTTGCGGAGCAAATTAAAGGCCCGAGCTATTTTCAAGCTGCGCATTTGGATTTATTACATGTTCCGCATTTCAATATTCCAATTTTTTATCGTGGAAAATTGGTCATTACAATTCACGATCTTCTTTGGCATGAACAGCGAGGTCGGAATGTGACAACACTGAATCCCATTCTTTATTCCATCAAATACCGTGCCTATTTGTGGGGGACAAAGATAGCGGTAAATAGGGCATTGAAAATTTTTGTGCCTTCCAAAACTATCCAAAATACGATTCTGAAATACTATCCACTCGTTAATAAAAAAATTTTGATTAGCAAAGAGGGCATTAGTGATATCTATCGCCAAGAAATTTCGAAACGCTTTGTCAAGAAAAATGTACGGAAGCAGTTTGTTTATACGGGCTCTCTGT
>CAZWOQ010000106.1:0-2546 GCA_964635585.1 uncultured Pseudomonadales bacterium
GGCAATGATTTATGGCGGCGTGAAGCTTTTAAAGAAAGTAGTAAACTTAGCGATGTTGTGGGGATTGACCTTTACTATAAACATTTTCTATTAGAAATCTTTCATCATGCTTTTTATGCTGGTTTGCGCATATCAGAACGAAAATTACAAAAAATACTGCAAAAAAATCCAAAACCTATCTGGATTATGGAACTGCAAGCTGAGCCTTGGGAAAAAGATGCTGCTGCTTATCGAGCAGAAAATCCAGCCAGCATCAGTCCAGCATTACTGAAAAAAAATTTCCAACGAGCCAGCCGCTTACCAGTCGAAGAGATCCTTTTTTGGGGTTTTGAATACTGGTTCTGGCGAGCAAAGCAAGGCGACCAACGCTACTTTGATCTCATAAGAGAGTTAAACAAGTAATTTTAGACTGCCAAAAAACAACTTTCGCCAAAACAAAAAAACTTTACAAGTCTCAGCAAAATTTGCTATTATGGATGTATGAAGAAAATTTTTGTCTTGCCCCTCCTCGTTTTAGCCATGAGCACTCAAAAAGTCTTTGCAATCAACACTGAGCAGAGCCCCGGAAAGGCAATGGGACAGAGCAATCCTCCCATTGTTTCCCCAACTCCAAAACTTACTGGCCAACAAGTAAGCAATCAAATGGAAACCAAGAACCAAGGTGAAGATAAGCTCATCATGATTCAAGAAGAAGAAAATAGTCAATTCCAACCAGAGGAACAAACAGCAAAAATGAATGCTTCTCAATCGGCACAAATGCAAGCGGTTTCCCAACAGGTGCAAATGCTTCTTTCTACCCAACTCCATAATGAAGGAATTGGTCAACAAGTGCGTGAAGTGGCAATGGCTCAACAAAACCAACAGACACAAATCCAAGAGCAGTTGCAAAATTTAGATAACAGAAATAAAGTTCTGAAATTTTTCTTTGGTGCAGATAAAGAAAATCTTGCGAAGTTATCAACCCTTATCAGTGAAAATCAAGCTCGAATCGAAGAGTTAACGCAATTACAAAGTGAATTAACGAATAGTAGCGATATTGCAGCTTTGCAAAGCACTATTGATAGTCTGAACGAAGCCAATCAAAGTTTAGAAACAAGAATGCAGGCTGAGACACAAACAAGAAGCCTTTTTGGTTGGCTCCTGCAACTATTTCAGAACTAAACATTATGAATAAAAAGAATTTCTCCATAAAAAGAAGCTTGGTCGTTGCTGCTGCCCTGCTTTTTGTGATTATACTCGCCGCCTTTGTCTTAGAAAAAAAACTCTATGCACCAGGAGAAATTTCTCAGCAATATAATAAAGGGAATTGTCTGATGGACACTTGTCTTTTGGTAGAAGATGCGGACTATCCTATTGCGACACTCGATGAACAAAGCATCCAATACTTGCAGGATGCTTTAGCTGATGAAAGAAAAGCCCGCAGCACATATGAGGCTGTCATAGAAAAATTTGGTCCTGTTCGTCCCTTCATCAATATCATTCGCGCCGAAGAGCAACACATCTCTGCACTCAAAGCCCTCTATGATAAATATGGCGTAGTAATTCCCGAAGACAAGAGCCTTGCTCCAACTTTACCTGCAACACTTCAGGAAGTTTGTCAGATGGGCGTGGAAGCGGAAATTGCAAATGACGAACTCTACCAAAAGATGCTTCCCCAAGTTGAACAAGAGGACATTCGAGGCGTTTTTACGACCCTCGCTCAAGCATCTCGAGAAATGCACTTGCCAGCTTTCCAACGCTGTGCGCAATAATCCAGCGCAATACTTCAAATTTCTCAGTGGAACTTTCCGTAAAGAAACGCGTTTCTCTCTAGCAGCCTGCTTTTTGTCGCGTATAATTCACTGTATACAGATCTCTAAGAAACTTTTGTAGTTTCAGTTATGACTATGGCAAATCTTTCTTTTCTCCAAAAACATAAAAGTGAAGTTGACCACTATTTATTGGAATTTTTGCGCGAGCAAAGCGAGCGCACACAAGAGCATCCAAAAGCAAAAGAAATTTTTGCCTATCTCGAAAATTTTTGTCAAAATGGCAAAGGCATTCGTGGAGCCTTATTTCTTGATACCTTAGAACTCTCTGGACTTTCTCCCGCGCAACTGCGAGAATTTTTGCCCGCGGCGGCAGCTCTCGAACTCACCCACAGCGGACTTCTCATCCAAGATGATTGGATGGACCATGACAGTTACCGCCGCGGGCAAGCTACTTTTCATACTCAGCTGAAAACAGTTAATCCAGAACTTCCTCAAGATTACGTTGCCGCTGCCACGAACTGTGCTGCTGATATTATTTTTTTCTTGGCATTCGAGTTGCTCAACCGGGTGAATAATCCCCAATTTACAAAAAGTAAAACTCTCATTCTTCAAGAATATGTATCAGTTGGTTTTGCCCAATGGCAAGAAATCTTTTTGAGTTACCAGAATAGCTATCAATTGGCCGATATTGAACAGATTTATCGCTATAAAACCGCTCGCTACACTTTTGTCATGCCCATTCTCGCGGCCTTATTGACACAAGAAATTACTCCACAAGAAGTAAAGAAAATTGAA
>CAZWOQ010000107.1:0-2502 GCA_964635585.1 uncultured Pseudomonadales bacterium
AATACGCAAGGAATGAACTTGCAACTCAATTTTTCACGCCGCAATAGCATGCTTAGTTCAACAGAAATTACTTTAGTTCCAAAAGATACCGAGCAAATCCAAACAGAGAAACTTGACGCGCTTCAAGCGGAGCTTGAAGCGCGTTGGCAAGCTGGACAACTTTCTTTTTATCTCTTTCAACAGCTTGAAAATCTCCTGACTGATATTCGGAAATATCCAGACTTTTTCTCACTACTACCCATTTTTACAAGTTACTATCAACTGGATTTTCATGAAATTCTTGGTTTTTAGGGTGAAGGAGGGAAAAGCTAGGCTATAATAGGGGCATGGAAAATTTTTGGCAGCAGGCCAAACAGCAACGAGGTTTTATTTTAGGACTTTCTCCGATGGATGGGGTGACGGATTATCCTTTTCGACTGATGACGAAAAAATATGGTCAGCCCGATGTTATTTTTACTGAGTTCGCTAATGTAGAAGGCCTTTGCCATGGAGCAAGTAAGATTCTTCGGCATTTTGATTTTGATCAAAATCAGCAGCCTCTGGTTGCGCAGATTTTTGGAAAAGATCCAAAAAGTTTTTATCAAGTGGCTATTCTCTTATCTGAGTTAGGCGTGTCAGGAATTGATATTAATATGGGTTGTCCAGCCAAAACCGTTTCGACTCATGGTTCTGGGGCTGGTTTAATTCTAACGCCAAAGTTGGCGCAGGAAATTATTGAAGCCGTTCGTCGGGGCATTAGCGATTGGCAAAATGGAGCAGGGCCAGAAGCTTGTCCAGATCTTACTGAAGAAATCTGGACAAGGGCGCGGCAGCGTCAAGCTGTCTTCCAAAGGCCAGCAGCAAAGAGAGAGCAACGACCGACCCTTTCGGTCAAAACAAGAATTGGTTATCGGGGCAACGAGATTCAAGATTGGTTACCCTATCTTTTGAGTTTACAACTCGATGCCTTGTCCTTACATGGCAGAAGTTTGAAACAAGCCTATACGGGCGAAGCAGATTGGTCTGTGATTGCTGAGGCAGTTCGATTGAAAAATCAACTTTCGCCCAAAACCTTTCTTTTGGGAAATGGTGATATCCATACCTATGAAGAGGCGCAGGTACGAGTGAAAGAGACTATGGTTGATGGAAATCAACTTTCGCCCAAAACCTTTCTTTTGGGAAATGGTGATATCCATACCTATGAAGAGGCGCAGGTACGAGTGAAAGAGACTATGGTTGATGGTGTTTTGATTGGTCGAGCAAGTATGGGAAATCCTTATGTGTTTTTGCCGGACAGAGAACGCCAACGAGCAGAGCAGCAGGCTTCACTCTTGCAATTAGCCTTGGAACATGCGAAAGTGTACGAGTCGACCTATGGGCAAGAACCTGACTATAGCTTTCTCCCAATGCGGAAACATTTAGCTTGCTATACCAAGGGAATTATTAATGCTAAGAAATTGCGTTTGCACCTTATTACCAGTAAGAGCGCCGCTGAAGTTGCCAAAGTGTTAACAGAGGAAGCCAATGAAGAGAGAAGCGAAATTTCTTGCTGAATATCGCAAATTAAATCCACAACAACGGCAGGCCGTTGACCATATTGAAGCAGGTCCATTGCTTTTATTGGCTGGGCCAGGGACGGGAAAGACACAAGTCTTGGCGATGCGAATCGCCAATATTCTCTACAAAACCGATGCGAAAGCAGAGAATATTTTAGCTCTCACTTTCACTGATGCTGCCGCAAAAAACATGCGAGAGCGTCTCCTCAATCTTATTGGAAAAGATGCCTATTATGTGCATATTGAAACTTTTCATGCGTTTTGTCGGCAAGTGATTGCAGATTTTCCTGAGTATTTTCCGCTTTCGGCAGAAAGTACGCATTTATCGGATTTAGAAAAATTTGACCTTATTGAGAAATTGCTTGACAAACATAAACCGCAACGATTGCGACCGCTCAATATTCCCTATCTTTACGTTCGAGACCTCATTCGGGCAATTTCCGATTTAAAGCGCGAAAACATTGATGTTTTGGCCTTCGAAGAAATTGTTTCTGCTGAAGCAGATCAACTTGAAGAACTTCGGACAGAAAGCAAAGCCCAAGGAAAAATTCGAGATGCCCAAAAAGAATTCGAAAAACATCAAGAATTATTGCTTCTCTATAAAGAATACCAAAATTATTTGGAGCAAGAAAAACGCTTCGATTACGATGACATGATTAATTTTGTCGTAAGTGCTTTTCGACAGCATGAAGATTTGTTACGTGAGTACCAAGAAAACTTACACTATTTCTTGGTTGATGAATTCCAGGATACAAACTCAGCGCAAAATGCTTTGCTAAATCTTTTAGCAGCGTATTGGGAGGAGCAGGGTTCAGTGGCTGACCTTTTTGTTGTTGGTGATCCTAATCAAGCAATTTATCGTTTCCAAGGTGCTTCTGTAGAAAACGTTCTTTCTTTTACCCGCCAATATCCCGATGCACGAGTATTAAATCTCGAACAATCCTACCGCTGTCCGCAAATATATTAC
>CAZWOQ010000108.1:0-2421 GCA_964635585.1 uncultured Pseudomonadales bacterium
CGGAAAATCAGTGCTTTTTGGAGATGAAGTTGAGGTAGATGAGAAAGAAGCCAAAATTCGGAGAGTTTCGTAACTCACATTCCAGTTTGACAATACAATTCTCGAGATTCCTGAGATAATGTTTTATCCACCACTTCAATATCCAAAAGTTGGACTTCTGTGTGAACCTGAGAAAAGTTTTTAAAAGTTTCAGTTGCGGGGAGACTTTCACCTCCGTTGCTCACGTAGAGCATTTTCCCAAGCCTTAGCTCTGGATGGCAAAGAAAACTGAGTCCTTTTTCTTCTCCAAAAATAAATTTACCAATTTGTGTTGGGTGTTGAAAGCCAAGACTGTCACTTTGTGGTCTAATAATTTCTGTTTGATACCAGCTAGGGTCAAATTTCCCATAAAAAGCCAAAAGAATGTGTGCGTCAGAAAAGCTGCTATTTACGTAAACTGTATCGTAATTTCCTTTTTTATCTAAAATGCTAAGAGTTGCTTCTTTACTGATTGGGAAAAAATCAATAGCGTTTTGCTGTGGATAGATGATTAGGGCATGTAGTAAATAAACTCCGGAAAAAAAAGCGAAGAGTCCTGAAATTATTACTGCTATACAGGTTCTTATATGTCGAGGGATTTTAAGTAAGAAAAATTCTTGTACCCCTAAAGTACAAAGAACTATTACGAATGGGAGAAGCATGCTTCCACGTACAATTTGTGGTTCGCCTACTAATGCTGAGGGAATCGGTGCAAGTAAGAATCCAATAAACACGAGTTGTTTTACGAAATCTTTATTTTTTAAAAGACTATATAAACCAAAAGCATAGAATGGGAGCAGTAACCAATTGAATTCGGCAAACCCAGGGTCGTTGAGGTATTTATTTGTATCACCCTTTAGAAAGAGAAAAGTTGGTGAAAGAAAAGAGAAGTAATTAATAGAAAAATTATTCAAAAGAGCTTGTGGTTTGTGAAAAAAGAAAGTACATATCTTTGGTAAAAATTTTTTTTCAATAAGATAACAACTACTGCGTCTTTCATTAACTTGAGAAACTATACCCTGGTCTGAAAAAATACCAATTTGTTGGAATCGAGCGGTTCCTGCTTGATTAAAGAATTGAGGGAGCAAAGGAACAATCGTCAAAAATAACGAAATTGAGCTTAGCAATAATATTTTTTTTGGTTTTTTCCAAATGAAAGTAAGTAACCAACTTGCAAATAAAAAACTGATAATGTAAAGACGATAGGCGATGTAACTGTACAGAGATAGCCCAAAAAATATTCCACTTAATAGCGAGAAGAGCAAAAATCGCCGTTTTTTTTCAACTGCTTGCAGGAAAAAAAAGAGGCCAGTTGTAAAAAAGAAAAGTGCGAGGTTAGATTCGAGGGCCATTCGGGAGAGTTGTAGTGACCATGGGGAGACAGCCGTAAATAGTGCTGCCAATAGCCCATACCAGGGATTTTTACTTATTTTTTTTACTAGGAGATACAGAACAACAATCAAAGCAGATCCTGCTAAAATGGATGGTGCTTTTACACTTAATTCGTTGAATCCAAAAAATTTTATGAATGGAACAGCTGCATAAATATATGCTGGCAGCTTCCAGTCTCCAAAAGCTTGGAACGCGAGTGGGTAACTGCGGCCCCATTCATCTTTTCCAGTTTCGGCAATAGAAAAAGCATTGTAACCAATACTCATCTCGTCTTGAGTGAGACGGAGGTTGTCAATTCGGAAAAATCGTAGACCAACTCCAAAAAGTAAGATCAAAAATAAAATACCTATAAAAAGTATTTTCTGTTTTTTTGAAGAATTTTTTTTCAAACTCATTTATGCTATTTTAGTTTATCAATAGACGTTCTGTCTACTTAATTTTTTGAATGCGGTAAATATTCCAATTGGCATTTTGCCAAATTGTTGTTGCTGGAAGATTGCGAAAAGTATCTAGTTCCCAGGCGGGATTTTTTCTTGTCTCTTCCCATGAGTGAGGTGAAATAGCATAAAGGATTTCGCTTTGTGGGTATTCATCATAATTTAGTAATTTTTGGTTTTCTCTAATGATGAAGTAGCGAAAACGAAGACCACGGGTTTCAGGGTCAACAAAAGAAGCAATATTTATTTGGGAAGTGTTTTGCTTTTTTATATCTTCACTAATTGCGTGTCCTGCTGTTTGCAATTGTGGCATATTCTCTTGCCATGTTGGTTCACGCCAAAAATGGTTCGCATAAAAAAGCCATGAGAGGAGAAGTATGAATGGAAATAAAAAGTACTTTTTAAATATTTTTTTCAATGCAAAGACAGAACTTATTGCTATCGTGATCCAGAGCATTCCACTGTGGTAATCATCTAACAAGCTCGGAAAAAATGCTGTGAGGAAGAGAAAAGACAACCAAGAGAAAGCAATCTGTTTTTCTTCACTATGACTTTTGTGATTTTTGAATGTTTT
>CAZWOQ010000109.1:0-2401 GCA_964635585.1 uncultured Pseudomonadales bacterium
GTAAAAATTTGGTAAGGGTTCAAAACGGAAGTTTTCAAATTCCTCAACCTCGTGAAAACCTTCTTGTTTCCACTGAGCATTTTTTTGGAAATCGTTTGGAGAAAATTTTTGATAGACTGAAAAATAACTGTAAGCAAGAGGAATTTCCGCCACATAAATTTTTTGATAACTTTGCTTATAGTGGCTTATTTCTTGGTTTAATTCTTTTAGACCAGGGTTCCAAGCACTTGAAAGATTTTTATTAAACAGAAAAAAATAGCGGAAGCTGAAAAGTGTAAAGCTGGCTAAATAGAGACTAAAAAAGGCAAATAGACTGATTCTTCGCCAGAGTTTCGGCAATTTCCAGAGCACTGTCAGACCATATGCTGCACAAAGAATAAGCGCTAAGTGAAAGTGGAATAAGCGATTATTAATTGGGGCATCAATTGTAAAAGCGCTCATGAGCGGGCTACTCACGAGATAAACCAGCAGTAATTGCTCTATTTGAGAGAGTGTTTGCTTCTTTTTGATGAGTCGAAAAATAAATAACCCGATAGCAAAGGCAATTGGAAACAATAAATTGCCAAACTGAATATTTTCTAGATTATGCCAGGGATTGTGGTCACCTTTAAAGAATAAAAAGTTTGGGTCAAAGCTGGCGAGATAATTTTCCACAAAATCCCAACTTGCTAGAGTAACTTTGTTGGCAATGAGTCGTGAAAGCAGCAACGGTAATCCACTCGCATGATACTGTTCAACTTGCGCTTGGACTCTCGTTGTAATTTCCTCACTTTGAAATAAAGTGGTATTTGTTCGACTTTGATTCACCGAACTTACTAAAGAAAGATTGAGGAGTAAACTCACTACATAGAGAAAAATGCCCAGTCCAAAGAACTTTCGTTTCGCTTTTTGCCAAAAATCCCGACGATAGAGAAAGAGAACAGCAATAGCAAAAAACGGTAAAGCAAGGACTGCAGAGTGATAAATAAAACTGGCAAGAAAACTCATTGTGAGAAAGGCAAAAAAGAAAGCAAATTTCTTTCGGGAAAGAAGAAGAAAATTCATTGCCATGACTTCAAAAAAAATCGCAATCGCTGGTTCATAACTATTTCGTGCAGCATGAATAAAAAGTGGCGACGTTGCAGTAAAAAATGCTGCCAACCATGCAAAAATCCGATTCTTTGGCTCCATTTGTTTTGCCAAAAAGAAAACTGCTGGAATAAGCAAAAATCCAAAAAGTGCGTTGGGAAAGCGCAGTGCAAAGGCATTCAAACCAAAGAAATAAATACTGGGTATACTGAGATAAATACTTCCGGGTAATTTATAATCGCCAAAAGCTTGGAAACTGATTGGCCAATTTTTTCCATGTTCATCGCGACCCGTTTTCAGCAAGGAGTAGGCATTATAAGCGATTGAGGTTTCGTCACGATGAAGTTCAGCAGGAATGCTCTCCAAAAACAAAAAGCGACTAAGGATCCCAAGTAAAGCCAATAGAATTACCAAGAGAAGAGTTGAATATTTTTTCACTGATTGTATTGTAACGGAAATTTTTTTGCTTTTTCGAGCAAACTTTCTCTAGACAGAAGTCTCCGCAGCAGTGATAATGATAAGAGTTATGTTGAGAAAGACGCATCTCCTTTGGTTTCTCGTTTTCGTGTTGGCAGTTTTTTTGCGCTTCTATCGTCTTGCAACGGTCCCGAGTATTTTAAACAGAGATGAAGCAGCTCTGGCCTATAATGCTGCACTTCTTCAAGAAAGCGGCAAAGACGAGTGGGGGATAAGTTGGCCATTACTTTTTCGCTCATTTGGCGATTACAAGCTCCCTGGGTACATATATACTTTATTTGCCGTCTTTCAAATTTTTCCAAAAACAGATTTCTTTGTTCGACTTCCTTCGGCTTTGGCCGGAGTTTTTTTGGTCTATTTACTTGTTATTTTTGCTAAAAATATTCTCAAATGGCGCCAAGAAACTATTTTCTATTTAGCTTTTTTGGGAGCAGTTTTGCCGGTGACTACTTTTTTCTCAAGAATGGCTTTTGAAGCGAATCTGGCGCTGACACTACTTTTTTTCAGTTTTTACTTGTTGTGGCTTCCAGGGAAAAAAGCGTATTTTGCTTTACCGATTTTTCTTCTTGCCGCCTTGACTTACAACACCCCATTGCTTTTGTCGCCTGCCTTTGTACTTTTGACACTTTTTCTTTGGTGGCAGAAAAAAGACAAGCGCTATCTTTTTTTGACTTTCGGTTTTTTTGCCATTGCGGCCAGCCTTTTCTTTTTTCTTTCACCTTTGACCGCCCAAAAAAGTGCCATTACGCTTTTTCAGGATCCAACCGTTTGGGGAGAGTATCTTCAGTATCGTTTGGGATTGAGTGGCCTGAGCCTTCAGCTTTTTGGCAGCAAATATGTCTATTTCCTTCTTCGG
>CAZWOQ010000110.1:0-2377 GCA_964635585.1 uncultured Pseudomonadales bacterium
ATTTCAGAACGAGACCAAAAAAGCGTATTACTCAAAGACCTGCAAGAAAGGAAATAATGAGTCTCACTTCGGAAGTGGAACAACAACAAGATTTTGCAAAGCGCTGGGAGTTAATGAAAAGAACAGAAGACCGTAATTTTTGGCGGAAAGAAAATATTGAAATTATTCAACAACTTTTTCCCGAATACACAATTACAGAAGAAGCAGTTGAAGAGTTTTATGAAAAGAAAGCCAAAAATGCTAGATTGACTAGCTTTCTTCATAGATTGGCAACACAATTTTTTTATCGTCATCAGTAGTCTCTAAAAACCTAAGACTCCGAATCTCTGCCATCACTGTCTTAATCAACTGTTTGAGTTCTTCAACTTCCTCTTGGGTAATCTGAAAAATCCTCGGCTGAACTTTGCTTTGCTCTTTGTCTAGAGGTTCAACAAAATCAAAAACTGCCTCCGCTACTTCAAGACTCGGATTCAAACTTCGGTCAAGATCCAAAAGCAATTTGTAAAAAATCAGCTGCCGCTTATATGGGCCACGAATACTGGCTGGTAATGCTAATTCCCGCTCTGAAAAATCCTTCTGTGAACTCTTGGTCGCCGCTTCAATTTCATTCACGCTGCGATTATGTCCAGTTTTATAATCAATGACGCGCACCAAGCGTCGCTCCCGATCAAGCCAATCAATCCGATCAATTTTTCCAGCTAAAGGGATATCGCCCAAAAGAATCTTGCGTCCTGAGCCATAACTTTTTTCCAAAGCAAAAATTTGCGGCGAACTTTTCTCTAACACTTGTTGATAATAGTTACGCAAAACCTTTTGTCCATAGTGCAAACGATCTGCAAAATCACTTTCCGTCAAAATTTCTCGGTTAAGTTCTGTTTTGAATTGTGTTAGCAAAAAATCCTCACCCGGATTTTTTGCTGTCTGTTGAAAGCTTCGCCAATACAGTTCAAGCGCTTTATGAACAGCAGTTCCAAAGGCCATTGGCACTGGCTTCGCCCGCGGTACTCTCAATAAATTATTTTCCAAAAAAGTGTGAGGATCGCGCAGATAATTATTTAAAGCAGTTACCGAAAGAGCAAAATCTTTCACTAAATCCTGTAAGAATGCTCGTTCTTTTTCCTGGGTGAAAATTGCTTTGGGTGCAGGATTAAGCAATTTCACCAGAAACTGGTCAGCTTGTTCTTCAATCTTCGTCAAATCCAAGCGTTGGAGAATTTTCTTTCCCAACTTTTCTTCAATTTCTTGAAGTTCAGCAAAAAAGATGCTGGGAAAACGCTCATCACTGAGTGTCGCCTGCTGAATTTTTTCTGGATAACTGATGTAGAGTTGTTCTTTTGCCCGAGTCAGCGCGACATAAAACAAGCGGCGCTCATCCTCATTTTTTTCTTTGATGGATAAATCAGTATTTTTCAAAATGCCATTGGGTAATTTCAATTTATTTCTCTCACGCTGATTTCCCCATTTTTTATCAACAAAACCCAAAATGAAAACATGCTTCCATTCCATCCCTTTTGCACTATGCACCGTTGAAAGGAAAATACTTTCCTCACTCTTATTGAGGTTTTCTGCTTGAATACTCAATTTTTGTTCTTGATAAACTGCTAAGGTTTCCAAAAACTCAGATAATTTCAGTTGATGATTTTGCTTGAGAAGATTTTTTAATTCGTCATAAAGCGTATTCAATTGGTTAATCAATTGAAAGTGATTTGTTTGTATTTGCAGAGCCGACAAAAAACCAAAGCCATCTGAGCTTATTACTTCTTCAAACCATTGACTCAATGATTCCGTATGATTTTTTTGAATAAAAAGTTGAATTTTTTCCCAAAGCTCTTGAATTTTTTGCCACTCTTCTGCTTCTAATGTCTGACCTGCAGCCGTAAAAGCTTCCTCCAATTCACGCTGACTAAGCAAAAGACACTGATAGAGAGTTAATTTGCGTTGATTCGCTACTCGCAAAAGTTTTAAAGTAAGGAAACTTGGAAAAGCGAGCCAAGGAAAGTGAAGAATATCATAGAGTTCATCTGGCGACTCACCTCGATCAATTTGGTCAATAACCCGGAAGAGTGACAACAATTGCTGAATTTCTTCGACTTCGAGTACGTTATCTCCTTTGGCCAATTGGTAAGCAATTTGCCACTTTGCCAGAGTCTGTCGCAAAACTTCAACATCGGAATTATTGCGATAGAGAACAGCAATTTCGCGAGCGGCGACGCCCGCGGCGAGCAGCTCGCGAATCTTTTCACTGATACTTATTGCTTCGAGAATCTGATTTCCTGCGACAAAATATTGGATGCTAGCGGGCTTTTGATTAGTAGATTGCAAATGGATTTGAAAAGAAAAGTTTTGCCCGAAATCACTCGCTGAAAGGTGATTGTAT
>CAZWOQ010000111.1:0-2372 GCA_964635585.1 uncultured Pseudomonadales bacterium
GCCAAAGCGGTACAAATCTTGCGGGCATTATGGAGAAAGTAGAATGAAGATCGGTTTTGATATTTCCAGCTTAGCGTACCAACGTGGTGTCAGTCGTTACACGAGCAATCTTTTACGCGCCCTCTTAGAGCAACCTGGCAATGAATATTTTTGCTTTGCGAGTTCTGGCCGACAGCGCAAACAGATTGAAAAAACTTTGCAAACAACTTTGCAAAACATTCCTCACAAAAAATACCAAGTCAAGCTTCAGCCTTGGCCGCCAAGTGTTTTGGCAAAAATGTGGCGAATTGGTCTGAATCCGGTTAAAAAAGTTTTTCCGAGTCTTGAAGTCTTTCACAGCTGGGATTGGCTTCAACCACCGGATAAAAAACTGCCTCTCGTATCTACCATTCACGATTTAGCAATTCTTAAATATCCTGAGGTCGCTCATCCGAAAGTTTTAGCCATGCATCAAGCTTCCTGGGAAATTTTGAAAGCCAAAAAGGCGGAAATTATTACGGTTTCTCAAGCGAGTAAACTTGATATTTTGCGTTATTTAGAAATTCCGGCTGAGCGAATTACCGTCATCCATGAGGCTCTGCCTCAAGAAACTTTGGACAGTAGTCAGTACCTCAATCAACATCCTGATTTGCATCAGCAGTTACAGCGCCGCCTTCAGCTGGAACAACCCTATATTCTTTTTGTCGGCAGCCGAGAACCTCGAAAGAACCTCTTGCGCTTGATTGAAGCTTGGAAACCTTTGGCAAAAGACTATCAACTCATTATCGCCGGAGAACAATCTTGGGATGGCAGTGAGAAACTCACTCGCAACAAAGCGCTTCGTTTTCTTGGCCAAGTCAGTGACTTGGAACTCGCAACACTCTATCATTCAGCTGAGCTTCTCGCGTATCCGAGTCTTGATGAAGGCTTTGGTTTGCCCATTTTAGAAGCTTTTTCCTACGGCGTGCCCGTGCTGAGTTCCGATATTCCCGTGATTCGCGAGATTGCCGGCAATGCTGCAGAATTAGTTGATCCAATGAACCCAGAAGCAATTCGCCAAGGATTAGAGAAAATTCTTCAAGAAAAACAAGCAGAATCAGAACAAAGAATGCGCCGAATGATTTTGCGTTTGCAACTCTTTTCCTGGCCAAAAACTGCTCGGCAAACGCTTTCGGTTTATGAAAAAGCCATCAGGAGACAAGCATGTTAAAATTCGCCATTGATGCTAACGAAGCTAATGTTAAAAACCGAGTTGGCAGCAATGTGTATGCCTATCAACTTCTCTGTGAGTTGTATCAGCTGAGCGCGAAACGAAGTGATCTGGATTTTACAATTTTGCTTTCAACTCCCAAACAGGCTGATTTTCCTCCTACTCGAAAAAACTGGCGCTACGTGCTTGTTCGACCAAGTAAGTTTTGGACGCAGTGGGCTTTGCCCATCCATCTTTTTTTGCACCGACAAGATTATGACTTTTTCTTCACTCCTGGTCATTATGCCGCTCGTTTCTCCGCTGTTCCTTACATGAGTTCCGTTATGGACTTGGCCTATTTGCATTTTCCTGAACAATTCCAAGGTCGTGATCTTATCCAACTCAAGCATTGGACGGCCTACAGTGTAGCCAACGCGCGGAAGATTCTTACGATTAGTGACTTCTCCAAAAGTGAAATCATTAAATTCTATCGTCGTTCCGCTAAAGATATTTTGGTTGCCTATCCTGACGCCCAACTCACTGAAGCTGCTGATCAAACAACCATAAGAAAATACTTTAAAGAAAACTTGATAAATCAACCTTATTTCTTATATTTGGGTACATTACAACCTCGAAAAAACCTTCTTACATTAATTGAAGCTTTTGAAAGTATGCAGCGGCAATTGGCCGCATTAAACCTTGATCGCCGTCAGCACAAACGAGCAACTTTGAGTCCACCAATATTAGTTATCGCTGGCAAGTTGGGCTGGCTTACTGATGCTATCGTTGAACGAGCGAAGAGTTCTGCTTTTGCCGATCAGATTCGGCTCTTAGGTTTTGTTGATGAAAAGTTGAAAGAGCCCCTCTATCGTCATGCTGCCGCCTCTTTTTTATTGTCCTATTACGAAGGTTTTGGCATTCCACCTCTAGAGTCAATGCGCGCTGGCTGCCTACCCGTGGTTAGTAATACTTCCAGCTTACCTGAAGTCGTTGGCAAAGTTGGTTTCAAAGTTTCCCCCAAAAACCCCAAACAGATAGCTCAGGTCATGCTGGAAATTTTGCAAATGAGCAAAAAGGAACAGCTCCGCCAAAAACGCCTTATGCAGAAGCAATGCCTGAATTTTTCTTGGCATCACTCTGCTCAGTTACTTTTGGCTGAATTGGAAGCACTTGCTCAAGAAAACAAAAAGCATTCATGAAAGAT
>CAZWOQ010000112.1:0-2300 GCA_964635585.1 uncultured Pseudomonadales bacterium
TCTTCCGCCCTGACTTTGTGGCTAACTGGCCCCAAGGCCTCCGCATCGCTGCCACCAACTGGCGCCAAATTAACCCCAGATATGTGCCCGCGGAGTGAGAAGGGAAAAGATCATGAAAAAAATTCCACACAAGAAGCAGCAAGCGCAAATGGCTTTCACACTGATTGAATTGATGATCACTACCGCAATTACCAGTATTATCTTAATTACTGTCACGGGTCTGTTTATCACCTTTCTCGCCTCTTCCTACAAGATTCGTCTCAGCCAAAGTGTCCGAGAAAGTGGTAACCAAGCCCTCCAAAGTATGGTGACACAATTGAGAAATGCTCATAGTATTACGAATTGCCAGACTGGCAGCATTACTTTTACTGGCCCAGATGATCAAGAAAGCACTTTTTTTGAGGAGAATGACCAAATTGCTTCGAGTTCGGCACTGAATGGAACATACTATCTCACGAATGGAAAAACAGGCAGCAATTCTCTTGAAAACCTTGAGTTTCATTGTTATCCCGAAGAAGCCCCTATTTATGTCCAAATCGACTTTAGCCTTTTTTCGGGAAACAGTAATCTTCGGAGCCTTTCATCGAGTCGGCTTGAATTTAATTCTGGCGTTACTCTACGGAACAATTAGTTAGCACTCTTAATGCGTATGAAAAAATACGCTATAATACTCTCATGATCATCTCTCAAGCCCATGCTCAAACTCAGAAATGGACCGATATTAGTCCTGCTTGTGTCAATGATGGGGTTGCCACCATTCAGGGAATTGGCTGTGTTTTGGCAAATATTCTTTCTGTCTTTCTTACCGTTTTAGGTCTCGCAGGTCTCGTCATGGTTATTTATGCCGCATTTAATCTCCTCCTTTCTGGCGGCAATAGTCAAGCTATGGTGAAATCAAAAAACACTTTAACTTTCGCCGTCGTTGGAATTGTTTTAGCACTTTCCGCTTTCATCATCATTAACTTAATTTCCAACTTCACTGGCGTTGACATCATCACCAATTTCAGTATTCCTGGTTCAAGCACAAATTATTAAAGGCTCTTTGGAGACTTATTTTCCAAAACGTCGTTGTCTCTTTGAAAATTCATCAAGAGCTTTTTGAAATTCTTTTTCATCAAAGTCAGGCATGAGTGTCGGGGTAAAGTACAATTCGGTATAGGTCATTTGCCAAGGCAGAAAACCAGAAAGGCGTTGTTCTCCGCCCGTTCTGATCAAAAGCTCTGGATCAGGCAAAGATATTCCTCTTGCTGTATCAAGTTTTTTAGAAAAATCGTTTTCAGTCAAGGAAGAAATTTTCTGGATATCCCAATTTTGACTGTTTGAATCAAGCAAAAGTTGTTTAGTCGCTCGTAAAATTTCATCTCTGCCACCATAATTCAGAGCAAAGCTTACGGTCATACGATCGTTTTGACGGGTTTTTTCCAACCAATCTTGCATCCCAGCTTGAATATCTTGTGGAAAACGCTGTAAATTTCCCAAAACATTTATTCGAATGCCTCGTTTATGAAGTTTCTCAGAACTTTTGGAAAAACTTTCCCGAAATAAATCCATCAAGGCACTCACTTCATTTTCATCACGCTGCCAATTTTCGGTACTAAAAGCCCAAAGGGTTAAATACGATATTCCTTGATCCTCGGCATATTCTGTTAAGCGTTCAATCATTTCCTCAGCCACTTTACGATGCCCCTTAATGATCTCTAATCCTTGAGCTCGCGCCCAACGTCGATTTCCGTCCATAATAATTGCTACATGTTGAGGAATCTTCTTTTCGGTCATATCGTTTCCTTTTTTGCTAAAAAATTTTTAAGCTGCTGATCAATACGTTTAGTAATCGTTTTGTTGTTTAAAAAAAGACTGAACCAAGGGGCAAAGTTATCTTTTTGTTCTAACTTTGTAGGATTTTCCAGAGACCAAGTTTTCCAGGCAACAGCACTTACTTCGGCACTTTGAGGAGCAAGCGTAGGTTCTTGGCCAGCATCACAAATGGAAAGAAAAAAACGATCGAGTTCATTTTCACTAAAGTCATTTTCACAAGCTACTTGATAAGAAAAATCAAAAAGTTTCTGAGCGCTTTGGGCCCATTTCTTTTCCTCTATACCCAGCTCTTCCTTAAGTCGACGTTTTAAACATGCGCGATGGGTTTCTTTTGGCAGAAGATTCGCACAAAGACTATTCGCCCACTGATTTGCAGCCACAATTTTTACAGAACTTCGCTTTTGTAAAAGCAACTCAATTTTTTTGTTTGGTAAAACTCGGAAAAAAAACAGAGATATAGCCTGATGTTTCTTTCCTTCTCCCCT
>CAZWOQ010000113.1:0-2284 GCA_964635585.1 uncultured Pseudomonadales bacterium
AAACTTTTTGGCAGTTTTGAAATGATCAATAAAAACAAAAAGCCAAAGAAACAAAGCCAAAGCCCAAACTTCACCAATGTTTCCACGAATAAGTAAATTGCTGAGTAAATAAGGTGTAACGGCTAAAACAGCCACCGCAAATGCGCTAATTTTCTCTGAAAAACCTTTTTGTCGTAGAAAAATCCAGGCAGCGAGCAAAGCAAGAAAAACCGCAGTGACCATTTCAATTTTAAAAGTCGTCGCATAATTGAATCCCAAAACAGAAAAAGGCAAAGAAAGAATATTTGCTAAAGGATAATTGTAATTAAAAACAGGATAGCCATAGTGATTCATTAAGTTTGGTGCTAAACGAGGCGGGAATTGGCCTTCCTTCAATGCTAAATAGTAATTAGCAAAGCGAACAATGTGGTTTTCGCCATCATGTGTATAAGGAACTCCTTCATGGAAAAAATTTCGCGTTGGCAAAAACGTAAGAAAAGCCAAAAAAAGAAAAAGAAAAAGTTTTTTCATTTCGATTCCTGATTCTCTGCTTGTTCCACAGCTAAAATCATACTTGGTTGCCCGTCATAGAGAGGAAAATCCATAACTTTTACATAACCAGTAGGCAAGCTTTGATCATAATAGAGAAATGCTGCTTTTGGCCGAGTGGGAACTTGGAAATTTGGGTCTACCACCGCCATCTGCGAGAACTCTTCATTTGCTTTTTGTTCCGCGACTTCGGTCGGATTTGGAATTCCAAAAGAATTCACCGGACTATTCAAAAGCGCATTTTTCAGTCGCTGCTCAGAAATGATGAGATCTGGCTTCGCATAATAGAAGAAAATTTCTGGAAACCAATAATGACCATCTATCGTTACTGCTGAATATTCCTGATAGTGTTGTGCATAATACTTTGCCATTTGATTGTAGGGATAGAGCCATGCTTCACTTGAACGCTCCGGATAATCCAAAAAATAATCAGCAGCGAAAAAGCCGGTATTCCCTAGCAAGCCGAATAAAAGAATCCCCAGGACAAAGGGGAAAAAGCGCCTCGACTTTTCTTTGAGTATGAAAAGGAATTCTGCCACAGCCCAACTCATCAGCATAAGAAGTGGCAAAAAAGTATAAATGGCCCGAGAAGCATGAGGAACCTCATAAACCATTGCTGCAGGGATGGGACTTAATAAAAGCAAAGCCAAACTCAATTGAGCATAGGGACTACGCCAGTGTTTTGCCAACAAATAAAGTCCAAGAAAATAAAATGGCAATAGCAGTAAAGGAAATTCACCCAAATAGCCACTATGTTGACGCAAATTGGGATCTCCATGAAAGAAAAGGAAATCAACACTATAGTGAGCAAACATATTGCTTGAAAAATCCCGAAGCATAAAAAGATATCGATGGTATAAGAATTTTGCGTACCAAGTATCTGCATAGCGTTCCAGATATTGGCTCGACTCCAAAATAATATCAGTATGGGTAATTAAGTTATGGTTATTCAATCGGTAATCTTGGCTACGAGCATAGTAAGGCGATAAAACAATCGGTAAAACTGCCAAAACAAAAAGCACTGCCGCAATAGAAAGTGTTGTCAGCTTTTTTTTCGCTTCTGACCAAAAAATAACAACTAAAGACACAAATAAAAATGGCAAAATCACGCGTAAAGAGTAGTAGCTATACACTCCAAGCACTGCTGCCAAAACCATTGGGAAGGCAAAGAATTTTGAAGCTCTCAGTAATTTCAAAAAGGAAAAAAGCGCCGCTAAAAGGAAGAAAACCGACAAACTTGATTCAAAGGCAATTCTAGCAAAATGGACTGGCCAAGCTGAAACGGCCATGAGAATAAAAGCTATCAGAGGCAAATATGTTAAACGCTTTTGTAGC
Organism: uncultured Pseudomonadales bacterium; assembly: GCA_964635585.1. Taxonomy (GTDB): domain Bacteria; phylum Patescibacteriota; class Microgenomatia; order UBA1400; family PJMF01; genus UBA1364. The sequence continues at coordinate 1,864 of CAZWOQ010000113.1, forward strand.
GGTCGATCAAAACTCAGTAACTCTCGCAGAAAAAAATAAAAAAGCAACAAAGAGAAAACAGAAAAAACCGCAACCGGTAAGCGAACTGACCATTCAGAAAGTCCAAAGAAATGGACCGAAAGTGTTGCTAACCAAATAAGGACTGGAGCTTTGAAATCTCCATAAGAACCAAAAACGGGCTGCCAAAACGACATATTATTCATGTCTCGGCCAGTTTCATTCAAACTATAGGCATCAATACCAATTGCTGCTTCATCCCAATATAAAGAAACAGGCACTTCACCTAAACGATAGAAACGCAAAAAAATTCCCAGAAACAAGAAAAAAATAAAAAGCAGTTGTGGAAAAATCTTTTTCAATACTTTCATAATGTTTCTAATCCTTTTTCTTGACTCAATAAAATTGTCTCTGTGCCTCTATC
>CAZWOQ010000114.1:0-207 GCA_964635585.1 uncultured Pseudomonadales bacterium
GAAAAGAAACGAGGTTCGAGTTCGGTGAGTGAAATTCCACAATCACTACAAGCCAAATTTTCGCTAAAAAGTGTGTCCTGCATCTCTTGTGGTTTTTCTGGAAACTGAAAACTTGAATCATTGACGAAACTGACGACCACCAAACCGAGAGCAAGTTTCAGTGCCTCTTCAACCGATTGGTTTAAACGACTTTTTAAAGTTTGCAAA
>CAZWOQ010000114.1:223-2272 GCA_964635585.1 uncultured Pseudomonadales bacterium
ATCTTCGTTTCGCAATTGTTGAGGGGTAACCACCAGGCGATCTATAATGACATCAATATCATGTTTATTGGTTTTAATTAAAGTAAGGTCTTCAGCAAGATCGTAAACATGTTGGTCAATACGCACCCGCTGGTAGCCTTTTTTGCGCAAGTTTAAAAATAGCTGAGTAAATTCTCCTTTTTTGTTTTTAATCACTGGAGCTAAAACCATCAGTTTTTGAGGTTGTCGACTCAGTTCTGTAGAAGTCTGAATTTTTTCAAGAATTTGCCGAATAATTTGGTCAATAGTTTGTGTTGCAATTTCTTTACCACAATGCGGACAGTGTGGGTGACCAATTCTGGCATAGAGTAAGCGAAAATAATCGTAAATTTCTGTGATGGTTCCCACCGTTGAACGGGGGTTATGTGAAGTGGTCTTTTGATCAATCGAAATTGCTGGCGAAAGCCCTTCGATTTGATCAACATCAGGTTTATGCATCACACCCAAGAATTGCCGTGCATAAGACGAAAGGGATTCGACATAGCGTCTTTGGCCTTCCGCATACAAAGTATCAAAAGCCAAAGAACTTTTGCCACTGCCGGAAAGACCGGTAAACACGACCAGTTTGTTTTTGGGAATTTCCAAGGAAATATTGGCGAGATTATGCTCGCGGGCGCCGCTGATGGTAATACTTTGTGCTTCTGGCATGATTCGTTGCTTTCAGACGGAAATTCGCCAAAAAGCCCTCAAAACAAGACGCCTATTATACCACGCAAGTGCCAAAAAAGCAATCTATGTATCAGTCTTTTTTCTTTGCCTTCTCCTCAAGTTGTGGGAAATCTAGGTCTCAAGTTTGGCGATCGTATCGCGGATAATTGCTGCTAATTCATAATCAAGTTCATTAGCCGCTTTTTTCATTTCGGTTTTAAGCTTTTTGCGCAGTTTTGCTTTATCATCAGGAGTCATTCCTTCAGCATCAATTTGGCTGAGGTTAAGTCTTTCCCTTTTGTTGATTTGCAGAAGGATGCTTTTTTTGCCTAGGTTACTTTCTTCTTCTTTTTTTTCTCGATGCAGCAGTTTTTCTCGAATTGGTTTTTGGATTCCCTGAGGAGTAAGCTGATGATCTTGGTTGTATTGTTGCTGAATTTGTCGACGCCGTCGGGTTTCATCCATGGCTATTTGCATCGATTGGGTAATTTTATCGGCGTAAAGAATGACGCGACCATTGACGTGACGAGCGGCCCGGCCCATGGTTTGAATAAGTGAAGTGCTCGTGCGCAAAAAACCTTCTTTATCAGCATCAAGAATGGCAACCAAACTGACTTCAGGCAGATCCAAACCTTCCCGCAAAAGATTAATCCCCACCAAAACATCGTAAACGCCCTTCCGTAGATCATCGAGAATATCGCTGCGGTCAAGCGTTTCGACATCCGAATGAAGATAGGCAACTTTTGGATATTCTTCTTCTAAAAGCTGTTCATCGGCCGAAAAAAGCTTTTGGATTTTTTGTCGATCATTGAGATAGTCACTGAGGGTTTCGGCCATTTTTTTGGTTAAAGTGGTAACGAGAACGCGTTGCTGCAAGCGCTTGCGAGTGATAATTTCTCGAATCAAATTCTCAATTTGTCCCTCAATTGGTCGAATTTCAATTTCTGGATCCAAAAGGGCGGTCGGGCGAATCAATTGCTCAATTACGCGTCCTTGGCTCCGCTGAATTTCCCAGTCGCTTGGGGTTGCCGAAACATAAACCGTTTGTCCTTTTCGTTCAAGAAATTCGGGAAGTTGCAGTGGCCGGTTATCCAGAGCACTTGGCAAACGGAAACCATATTGAATAAGGGTTTCCTTGCGTGAGCGGTCACCAAAGTACATGCCTTTAATCTGGGGGACCGTAATATGACTTTCATCAATGATGGTCAAAAAACTGTCCTGTTGAAATTTCTCTTGATTAAATTTGAAGTAATCTAACAAGGTAAAAGGTGGCTGGCCAGGTTGGCGACCATCAAAATAGCGAGAATAATTTTCGATTCCGTTGGTTGAGCCAAATTCTCGAATGGTTTCCAAATCGTGTGT
>CAZWOQ010000115.1:0-2250 GCA_964635585.1 uncultured Pseudomonadales bacterium
TATAACTACTAATCCAGAGGAAATCTTGCAAAAAAGACAACAGCAGCTGCAAGTGAAACCACAACAAACAGCACCAGCTCGTGAAGAATCCTTCGAAAGCTACCAAAAACAACGGGAACTGAAACGACAGAGACTTGAAAGCATCCAGCAACAAAAACCCAATATACAACAGCCATCACTGAGTTGGAAAAATCCAGCCATTGATATTAGTCGAGACGTGCTTGCTGGAGCCGAGAAGCAAGCAAATAATGCCTTACAACAAAATACTTCTGCCTTTAATGCGGAAGTTGAACTGCAAAAAAGAGAAAATCCAGGAACTCAGAGTCAAGCCTCAACACCCGTTTCTGCTACAGAGACAGCACCAGCGGCTTCAACCGAGCTAAAACCAGATAAATCTGGGGTCTACAGTATTGATGAGTATCAAGCTCCCAAGTAATTTTTGCCTCTTGCCAAATGTGGAAAACTTTGTGTATAAGTAGTGCTGTCCACGCGTAATTCGTTTTCCTGCCTCAATACACGTTCACTCAGTGAAATAGCACTAGGTCTTTTATGTCGGTACAAGTATACGATACACAAACAGTCGAACAGATTTGGCAGATGGCAAAAGCCGACCTAGAATCAAGTCTGAGTCCTGCTTTTTATAATACTTGGATTTTGCCAAGTCCACTCACTGGAATTCAGATTCAAGATGAACAAAAAGCTGTTGCCACTATCACTTGTATGACCGCTTTTCATGTGGCAAATTTACAATCAAACCTTTACTTACAAATCAAAACAGCACTGGAAAAATACATTCACAAACCTCTTGAAATCAAATTTGTTGTTGGTGATCCCCGCGCGCAACTTAAAAAAGAAGACAATACAATCAAACCCGATCGCGTCCAAAGTTCACAACCAAGCCCTTCTCCAAAAAGCAATAATAAAGATGATTTTCAGACAATTCGTCAAGCGGTCGCGGAAAATTTACAATTTCAGACAGCTTCAAGCCCAAACTCTCCTACAGTTGAACAGTTATTCTCTCAAGCAAATATCCAAAACACCACCGTTGATCGGCTTCGAGTTCGTTGTCAACAAATTGGCATTCGCCCCGATTATACATTTAAAACTTTTGCGGTCTCTTCGAGCAATGAAATGGCTCATGCGGCAGCAAGCAATGTCGCGAATAATCCTGGGACGAGTTACAATCCACTTTTTCTTTATGGTGGTGTTGGCGTTGGAAAAACGCACTTAATGCACGCTGTTGCCAACCACATTTTATCCCACAATCCAGAAGCTGAAATTATTTATACGACCGGCGAACAATTTACAAATGAGATTGTTCGTGGGATTCGGAGTCGCAATACATTGCAAATTAAAACAAAATATCGCCATACTGCAGTTCTTTTAATTGACGACATTCAATTTATTGCCGGAAAAAACAGTATCCAAGAAGAGTTTTTTCATACTTTTAACGCTTTAACAGCGAATAATGCCCAAATTATTCTCACCTCAGATCGCCCACCACAAGAAATTAGTCTGTTGGAAGACCGGCTACGCTCTCGTTTTGAGGCTGGACTCATGATTGACATCCAACAACCCACTTTTGAATTAAGAACCGCTATTTTGTTACTCAAAGCACAATCCAATAAAATTAATATTCCCATTGATCTCGCTCAGCAGATAGCCGCACAAGTCGACAGTGCAAGAAAAATAGAAGGAATTGTTAAACGACTCCGCTCAGCGGTTGAATTGCAAAATGCTTCGCTCGATGCAGGTCTGGTCGAAAAAATTTTGCAAACCGAAAAGAAAAATAATTCTCAAAAAGTACTTCGAGTTAAACCTGCAGATGTTATTAAAACTGTTGCGAATCACTATCATTTGAAACAAAGCGCTGTTAAAGGAAAGAGTCGGAGTAAAGAACTTGTGAAGGCCAGACATATTGCAATGTTTCTGCTGCGCAGTGAGCTTCAAGTTTCTCTAGAGGAAATTGGAGAATGGTTTTCTGGAAGAGATCATAGCAGCGTAATTCATGCAATTCGTAAAATTGAAGAAGATGCTCTTCGCGATGGACAACTCCAGCAAGATCTTTCCGCCCTTAAAATGTCCCTTGCGGCTATATCAAATTAATTGATTTATCAATTTATTTAATAGGAAAGCAAATAAGAATAAAAAAGCTTTTCCACAAATGTTGAAAAGCTTGTGGAAACTCAGAAAAAAGATGTGCACAAAAACCTCGGAAAATTATAGGATTGTTTAAAAAGTTAAAAAGTT
>CAZWOQ010000116.1:0-2199 GCA_964635585.1 uncultured Pseudomonadales bacterium
GAGTGCGCCGCGCAGAGCAGTCCATCAACACCAACTACCAGGAGGCGCTGAATGCTGCCCGGACCCGTGAGGCGCTGCTGCGCCGTGATCTTGACCAGCTGCGCGCTGTCTCTGACAGCCTGCGCGAGCAATCCGCAGATGCCGCCCGCCGACTTGCCAACGCTCCCGCCGCCGCCGTCCTTGAGTACGCCACTGCCACCGGAGTCCTATATCAAGATTGCCGAGAAGCGTATGCGGATATGGCTACAAAGGCAGCTGGCCATGCAGATGATGCTGAACTGCTCTACTTTTCCTGGCCTTGAACATCAAATAATAGATGTGAATATTGGAGGGCGTTGAGCTTTTGCATTTATTTTGCAAAGATTTTTCTTTCTAATTTGTTGAGTTTTTCCACTAGTTTGTACACAGTTGTAAATGGCGTCGCGTCACAAAGCGCCAGCCCGGGAGTGCATACGGATGCTTCGAGTTTTTTGGCATTTTTTATTGCAACATCTTGAAGTTTTTTCAGAGATTCATACATGGATGCATCATTTTTCTTATAGGGGGATTTAAGGTGTGTGCTCAATCTTTTGCAATAATCTGCCCTACTTATTTTTGTATCTAGATAGCAAAAATGAAGGACATACCATAATTCAAATGATTCATTTGAGAAGGCGCAGTTATAACCAAGGGTTTTTGCTAAATTTAGTGCGTTGTTGACATTTTTTTTGGGAAATGAGTCTCTGTCAAAAACACACCAAACTTCACTATAATCAGAGCTTTCTTCCTTAATTTCTTTGGCTCGTTTTACCAAAGATATGGTGTTGTCACCAATGCCCTTTACTTCACATACGTGTGTGGCTACGCGGAAACTATTAAAATACGCAGGCTCAGTCTTCGCACCTTCACAGACTATTAATATTTTCTTTCTTTTTTGTCGAGTTCCTTCTTTCCGACTCTTTATCTCTATGGCCATTAGTCTTCCCCGTTTTCTGTAGGCGAAACTATCTCTTCTTCGTTGGCAACAAAGATTTGCTTTATATCGCCAATGAGCGGAATTGCTCCATATCTGCCGGATATGTAGTCTTTCTCAAAAGATGCGTCATTTCGAACCTTGTACTCTACAAGAGAGGTAATGTGCGATGCCCCATAGTAGTCTCTTTCGGTGAACCAGATCTGATCGCGTCTTACTAAGTCTTTGTCTAGTAAATTAGTGTCGTGTGTAGCGACGACGAGTTGAGCATGACTGCCATTTGTACTGTTCGAGTTGAATAGGTTTATTATTGCTCGCGTAAGTATGGCATGAAGTCGTGCATCAAACTCATCAATTACTAGAACGCTGGAATTTTCAAAAACATCGATAAGAGGAGCGGACAATGCGACAAGTTTTTTTGTTCCCTCAGATTCGTCTTTTCGTAGATCAAAGGCTACTTCGTGTAATGGATTCCCTTTGGCATCAAAACTGAGATGATAGCTGTTTATTTTCTTTATAGGCTCAAATTTCAACTTGCTGAGTGCCTCCATGACGGGCTGTAAATCAGGAGGCATATCATTCTTGTTTACATTATTGATCTCGCTCCCTGCCGCTTCTAATCTTTCGATGCTCAAGTCGAAATTTCTTAGCAGTTTTTTAATCTTTTGGTTCCACTCTGGATCTGCAATTTTCTCGGATGTGAAATTAAATAAAGATTGGTCCGAAAGACCAGACAGTATTTTGAGATTCCTGAACCACCTAACTACTTCGATAGATATATTTCCATCAAAGTTCGCGCATACCGAGAGAAATAGCGCATTGCTTCGCGTTTTTCCCTGAAGACCTTTTCCTTCTGGAAATTTTGTGGTTATATTTATTTTGTCTAAATTTCTTGTAAACAGCTCTTCTTCAACGCCGCTTTTCTTGAATTTTCTAGAAAGAGATTCGTGGTGAATTCTTTCGGAGTCAGCAGAGAATGAGTATTGATATAGAATTTCGTTTCTAACGAATACTATTGAGAATTTTGATGGTAAAGATTCGTGCCCAGGAGTAAGGCGAAAATGCTCTACTCCAATTTTGTCGTCAGCTTGAGACTCTTTTGATGAGTCAATCACGAATTTCTTCATGAATTTCAACGCTTTTATTAAACTGCTTTTGCCGCTGCCATTTGCCCCATAAATTATTGCGGCCTTTAAGAGGTTTAAATCGGGAAAACCTTCAAAGACTGCATTGGCATCCAGAACTTT
>CAZWOQ010000117.1:0-2192 GCA_964635585.1 uncultured Pseudomonadales bacterium
GAACGAGAAGTTTTTCCTTGATTCGCCCGTTTACGAGCCTGAGCGAGAATCTGCTGAGCGGCAACATTGGGGTCTTGATATTTCCGAAGTAAAGCTGCAATTTCTGAATCAGTTAAGTTATCTGTAACACCATCAGAAGTCAGTAGATAGATATCATTTTCTTCCAAAGGAAATGCATAAGTATGGGGTTTGATTTCTAGATCTTCTCTGCCAAGAGTTTGGTAAATGATATTTCGTTCTTTAAAGAGTTGTTGAACAGCTTTAAAAAAATTGGGAATGTCTACTTGGGAGAATAATTTTCGTTGTTGGAGTTCTCGAGCCTTGCTCATCACTTCATCATAATCATAGGGATTATGGATTTCGGCGAGAAGTGTTTGCATCATTCGAGCGCTTGCCTCGTCACCAAATTGTCTCACATCACTATCATCAAGAGTTATAGAGAAAAGTTCGTCATCACGAAAAACATAAACTCTAGAATCACCAACACTGGCGGCGATAAGGTACCTTCTGTTATCTTCTTCACTTAGGATCACTTTACACAACGCAGCAGTAGCGTTGCCTTCTTGCCCCATTTTTTGGGTAATTTCGTTCGCACTGTGAAGAATATCTACAAATTTAATTCTTGCCTCAGCTGTTGACGCAAAAGAGTCAGGGAGGGCAAACATTTCTTCTTCACAGTAATTTCCAGCAGCCCAGGCTGCTTCTTGACCATTCTTATTTCCTCCCACACCATCAAAAACACCTGCAGAGCTTGTTTCAGGAAGGGCAAAATAAAAATCTTGATTCTCATTTGGGTGTTGCTCGCTTGCTTGAGATGCAAAACCAAAAGCCCATTTTTGTTTGGAACTTTCTTCTTCAGGAGAAGGAATTTCATTCATAGTTATCCATTATGACAATTTTTCCCTAGAAGAAAAGGAGGAAGCACAAAAAAAGCGAGGTTTTTTGCCTCGCTTTTGTTTCGTTTTTAAGAATACTTAGACTTTTTTGACTTGTAAGAAGTCTAATTCGACTGGAGTCTCGCGACCAAAGATATTGAGCAGAACCGTGACTTTGCCTTTTTCTTCATCAATCGCTGAAACGGTACCCAAAAAGTCGTTGAAAGGCCCGTCAGTCACCTTTACTGCCTCACCGTCGACGAAGTCAGCTTTGTACTGAGCTTCACCAGTTTGTTGAGTGTATTTCAAAATAGCATCGACCTCAGACTTTGGCAAAGGAGTAGGTCGACTGCTCATACCGACAAAACCTGTTACGCCTTCGGTAGTCCGAATGGCCAACCAGGCATCGTCAGTCATTTCCATTTTCACCAGCATATAGCCTGGGAAAATTTTCTCATTGACTGTACGACGTTGTCCGCGACGAATTTGAATTTTTTCTTGAGTAGGGATTAAAGCCTGAAGGATTTTGTCAGTCAAATGCAAAGTTTGGGTGCGTTGGCGTAATGCTTCTGCAACTTTCTTTTCGTGACCAGAGTAGACGTGAACCACGTACCAACGAGCTTTGGGATTTTCGTCCTCAGAAATGATGACCAGATTAGGAGAAGGCACTTGGACTTCCTGTACTTCTGGTGCTTCAATGCTTGCTTGCTTACTGTTGTCAGTCATGCTCATATTTCCTTTTTTTGCTGTTTGATCAATTTTGATGATGAAGATCAGCTATTATATCAGAATTGTGAGGATTTTTTGTAGGAGAAAATCAATCAAGCCAAGAAAGGCAGCCAAAAGCCCAACCGAAACAAGAACTAAAACCGTCATGTCTTTCGTTGCCGCTTTTGTTGGCCAACTGGTTTTCTTTAATTCACTGATAACTTCTTGAAAGTATTGTCGAATTTTTTGCCACATACATTTTTCCAGAACAAGGGCAATTTTACTGTGGATCGCCCAAATACGCAAGCTTACTCGCCGAATTTTTTATCTGCTGTGTTTCCCGTTCCTGCTTGAGGACTTTGTGGTGAAGCAAAAGCAGTCTTTACGCCTGCTGTCGGAAGACCACTGGGTTGGGGCATCGCTGGAGAAGGATTTCCCTCAGGTGGATTAAGAGTTTGTATTTTGACGGGTTGTTGCGTGGGAATATTGGGTGAGACAGGAGTTCCGCTGGGTTTTGCTGCTGATTGGGCGGGAACTGTAAATTCCTTTTGCTGCCAGAGTTCTTTTTTCCCTCGAGAAACACTGCTAACGATAAGGCCTAATGCCGCA
>CAZWOQ010000118.1:0-2170 GCA_964635585.1 uncultured Pseudomonadales bacterium
CTAAGTATAGCAAAAAAGCAGCCTTTTGTCAATAGTTATAGGATTATTTCCAGAGTAAATATTTTTATAACGAAGGCAATTTTCTCAATTTCAACAAGAAGTAAACCGAAACAGTGATCATGAAAACAGGTGGGCCCAATGCCGGTGCATGGCGGGATCTACGAAATCTGGCTGGGGAGTTCAACTCTCCTCGGGTCCACTTTTCATTTGCATTCTTATCAAAAAAGTGCTAGCATATTTCTATTCGTAGGTCTCGCTATGCCGTATGGCAAGCCAGACAAAGAATCACTCGTTTTGAGTGATTTTTTGTTTTTCATCAAAAAAGGGCCCCTACGGGGCCCTTTCCATCATTTTCAAAAGAAAATTATTTGCTCAACTTGCGAGCCTGGCGCAAAGCCAAGCCACCAATCGCAGCCAAAGCCAAAGCTTCCAAACTCAAAACCAGACTTAGATTTACACCCGTCTCAGGAGTTTTGCCCGTAACAATTTTGCCACTGTCAGTACCAATACAGAATTCACTGTGGTCGGTATCACTGGTAATGTCGTCATGAGAATAGGCGTGCGCAACGTTGATTGGGCAAGTAATGCCCACTGGAATTTGTTCGCTCGCTTTCACTTGAGCGGTGAAATACAAAGTTTTTTCTTGACCAGGATCTAGGCTACCAATTTTGTCAAATTTGACCTTCCAATCGGTTTCACCCAAACGATAATCACCCTGATTGTCAATACTACTCAGGTAGTTCAAGTATTCGTCAATGGCGTCAAAATCATCATTGATTCGCGCATTATCGACTTTGATATCAGAAATATTTTTGATCGTTAAACTAAATTTAATCTCCTCACCAGGCTTAAAAACGTAGTCGCTGCTGGCGATATTATCGACGTAACTGCCCGTTTTTGGGTTATAGACTTTTTTGTTAATGATCAAATCACCGGTTTCACAAACTTCACCACCACCATAAACGCTGTAGCATTCTTTGGCAAAAGCGGGTTTTGCAAAACTCAATAAAGTCACTGCTGAAACGACAAAAGCGCTGAGCATGAGACGAAATGTATTGCTGTGTTTTTGCTGCATATTTTTTTCTGCAAAAATTTTTATTTTTTTAATTTTCTTCGAATTTTTGCAAACAGAGCTTTATTGTATCAAACAGTGTCTTTTTTGTCAATTTTATAGGCTCATCTGAGCGGCGTTTGTGGCGTTTATTGAATAAGCGCGCTACTTGGCGAAGCTGATCTTGGTGCTGCTTCTGCCTCTAATACCGCCGCTTCATCCGCCGAAATGGGCAAAGCCTGAACAAAAATTCGCTTCCAAGAAGTTCCTGGCGGCCAGCAGGTTTGTAACAAAAGCATATTTTCCGCTTCTCTACTATTTACATAATCAACATCGCTGCTATCCACAACTTCTGTCTGACTGACTCGATAATCAAAACGCTGTTCTCCCAAATAAAGCGTAATCAAATCGCCTGCTTGCAAATCTTTGACCTGATAGAAAACTGCGTTATAGGTCGCCACATTCCAAGAGTAGTCGGTCGAATGACCAAAAATATAAATCAATTTTCCCTGACCAGGAAAAGCGGAACCCTTGGCATGAGCCACCCCTTCTTTGAGAGCAGCCGTATATTCTTTTTCATTATTGGCACTGACGTTGGGCAGCACCTTTTCGTAAAGATTCAGTTTTTTAATTTCAATGAAGAAAGGCAAAGTGGCGGGATCGACCGTTGGCTCAGCTTGCAGATCTGGCACCGCACTGGGACCGGCTTCCGCATCTGTCAGCTGCTCGCCTTTGGCGAAAACCTTCAAGTCAGCGAATTGCTCGGCACTCCAGTCAAAAAAAGCAAAACTTTGTTTCTCAAACTCACTGGGAAAAACCGCCAGAAATTCTGGGATACTCTGCAGCACAGATAAAATATTTTCTCGCCACTTTTGTCTACTTTCCGGTAAGCGAGCTATGGTATAGGGCAAATTTTGCAAAGAGTGCAATGCCGTAAAAGGGTTACTCAAAAAGAGGAACAACAACGCGAAAAGGAAAGCCGCTCCTGCTAATTTTTGCAAAGAACGGATTTGGCGCTTTACAAAAAGGAGAGGCCCTTTTTTATAAAAACGTCGGGTGGACACAGTATGCTGCCACAATAATCGCATAATCTTACTATTATAGGACTAAATGACGGAA
>CAZWOQ010000119.1:0-2140 GCA_964635585.1 uncultured Pseudomonadales bacterium
ATTGAAAATTATAAACTGATGAGATACCCTAATTTCGATGAAAAACAGACTTTTAACGTAATCTGCATTCATGAAACTGCTGATACCTCAATCCAAAGATTTGTAAAAAAATCTTTAATTTAAGTTATGTGTAACTCCCTCTCCCATTTTTCCCTAATTTTCTCTATGATGGAGGGGTGTCAATCCTGAGTCATTTTTTTGCTGTTTATCGCCGGCTTTTTAAAGAAAAGACGCTTTTCTTCCTACCGAATGCCAGCAGCGCTGACAGCAGTTATGGGAATCTTTTAAGCTTCCAGAAACTCCGCAAATCTCTGTCAGAATCAGCTGGTCTCCAGATGTCTGTTCTTACGATTGGCAGCTATCTGCTCGCAGCAGCCTTAGCAGCAGTTACCAGTATTGCTATTTCTCGCTTCCTTGGTCCTGTTGATTTTGGTCTTTTTACGACCGCGGCCAGTCTTTCACTCTTAGCAAACCAAGTTAACAGCTTTGGTCTTTCTCAAGTTATTCAAAAATATGTTGGGGGAGAAGAGGATCATGGAAGGATAAATCGCATCCTTTCTGTCTGTTTACGCTATCGTTTGCTTCTCTCACTTCTGATTGTTTTCATAAGTGTATTTTTTGCAGAGCCAATTGCTGCTTTTTTCCATTTAGAGAGTCGCAGCCTCATCGTAATTGCCATTTTGGCAGGTTTGGCGCCTGCCTACCTCGAATCAAGTCAAGTCATGCTGCAAAGTGTTGGTAAATTAAAGTTTGCTGCTTTCAACTATGTTTTACCTGCTCTCCTCAAATTTCTCTTAGCCATTGCCATTTTCTTTTGGCATTTGGACAATGTTGCCCTAATTTTGGCCCTCTACTTACTCAGCACCTTGCCCTCGATTCTTTTTGCGGAACTTAAACGTCCAAAGTGGCTGCATTACCAAGTTTTTCAGACTTTTCCAAGTGAAGAAAAATTGGTTCTTGCTATGCTCAAACACAGCGCCTTTGCCGTTGTTGCTACTGGAGTAATTGATAATCTTGATTTGCTGCTCGCCAAGCATTATCTGAGCGACTACGAAACCGGCATTTTGGCTGGCGCCAACCGGATTGCTCTGTTACTTTCTGTGGTTTCGGGAGCTTTAGCCAGTGTCCTTTTCCCGCGCGTGGCAAAATATCATGACCAGCCCAACTTAAAACGCTTCCTGCAAAAAGCACTCTTGTTAACACTTTTTCTCCTCCCAACTTTTTTCTTCGTTAAACCCTTCGCCCCACTTTTGATTCACTACTCAATTGGCCCAGAATACTTAGCGGGCAGTGCTGCCTTGGAACTCCTACTGACCGCTGGCATTTTAACCATTATGAGTGTGCCTTACATCGCTCCATTTTATGCCTTTCGCAGCAACCGCTACTTTTCGATTGCGGCGAGTTTGCAGCTCTTGATCATTTTCCTGGGGAACTGGCTCTACTTGCCCCAATATGGCTTGATGGCCAGTGCCGTCACTCGCTTGATTGCCAAAGCAGCGCTCTTGCTTTTCACCCTCTTGGCCCTTCGCCATAACTGGCGCAAAGAATTTGTCAAAAAATAAAATTTCCGCTTAAGTGCTGCAAAATTCCTGTTTTGTTGATATAGTTTGATGCTAAAATAGCGGAATGCTGCGACCAGACCAGGAAACTCAACAAACGACTGAAACAGAAGTAAATCCTTTACAGCTTGCCGTTGATTTAAGAAAGCTTTTTCGCCAACTCGATCAATTCGGAGATGATGAACTGCAACTCGCCGAAAAGCTTCTTGGTCACATTGATCAAAAATTGCTTGCACCAAGCAAGTTGATTTTGTCTATTTACTCAAAGATCGACTTTCGACTGAAGATTTTACCAGTAGGGAAAAGTATCATCTCGCAGAATTTCGCATTCAAAAACTGAACCAGAGCATAGCGGAATCCTATTTCCCAATCGAGTGTTTTCTTTTCTCGAAAGAAAGTGACCTAGACAACTACTATCGAGGAAATGGGCCAATTCCACCATTATATTTCTTTTACTGGGTGCCAAAAGAAGCCATTATTCTCATCACTAAAGCAGTTGCTCAAAAAGAAAAAGCCTTTCTAAAAAGAAGTTCTCTCCATTTTCGTGCCGAAACAACTTACTACCGACGAGAAGGTTTCTA
>CAZWOQ010000120.1:0-2008 GCA_964635585.1 uncultured Pseudomonadales bacterium
GGTGAAGCTATCACTCGAAGCGCAACATGATTTTGTCCAGCAAAAAATATTCCCTCACCAACATCGGAAGTCACTAAAAGCTGCCTTTCTCCTTCAGAAAGATAAAATGTTTGTGTCAAAATAGGAATAGAAGCAGTAGATTGTTTCATCAAAAACTGAATGGAGGCATTTGAGACAATTGCCTTTCCATAGTCTGTATTCAAAAAGTCTTCAACATCTTGAGTAATGGTGGTAATTCCTAAGAAATATTTTCGGGCACGTTTCACCATGGAATAAACAAAAGCAGCACTGTCTGGGTGCATCATGAAATACCAAGCTTCATCAATGACGAGAATTCTTTTCTTCAAATCTTTCTTAATTCTTGTCCAGATGAAATCCAAAATAACATACATTGCAATTGGTCTGAGACTCTCTTCCATCTCTTTCACTGAAAAAACGGTAAATTGAGAGTGAATATCTACGTTTGAAGGCTGATCAAAAATCCCACGGAAAGATCCGGTGATGAATTTTTCTAATCGAGCAGCAAGGTCATCACTTTCTTCTCGTTCCATACCAACAAGTGCTTTATAGAGATCTTCCATTAGTGGAGGCTCGTTAGTTTGGGTGGCTGGATCAGGAGTTACGCCTTTTGCTTTGTAAGCAGCGATAATTGCTCGATCCAACAAAGCTTCTTGTTGAGCACTCATCTCACCCAGCATGACTTTGAGTAAGCCATGGATGCTAATTATTTTTTGGCCGAGTTCGTTTTCGCCCTCTTCGTACAAATTTGAGAGGTCGAAGGGATTGATTTTTGCTTTTGAGCCAAAAGTAAAGTTAATATATTCGCCACCAACCATTTTGCAGAGTTCTTCATATTCGTGTTCTGGATCAAGAACAATAACTTCAGCGTCAAACATGAGCTGACGAAGAATTTCAAGTTTGACCGTATAGGATTTTCCAGCACCTGACTTTGCGAATATCACCATATTGGCGTTTTCCATCTTAAAACGATCGAAAATTACGAGTGAGTCATTGTGCTCATTAATTCCATAAACAATACCCGTTTCCATGGTGAGTTCTGAGGAAGTGAAAGGAAAAGTGGTGGCTAAAGAAGTTGTGTCCATGTTGCGCTCGATTTGCAACCGATCAACTCCCATTGGAAGTGTAGTTTTGAAGCCATCGTCCATCTGTAAAGCAGCCTTTTTAGAGACAATCATTAAGGATCCTAAGGCACTTTGGATACTCTTGGTAACTTTTTCCAGTTGTTCTTTGCTTTCTGCCAGCACCGTTATATAAAGACCGAATTGGAAAAATCTCTCAGAACCTGCTGCTAATTGCTCTCGCATGAGCCGAGCATCATTGAGCTTAATTTCAGTGTTGATGTTGCTGATTTTTCCGGCGCGGATATCAGAAGTAATTTCTGCTTCCATTTCGGTGATTTTTCTTTTGAGATTATCAAGAATATCACCCGTGTCAGAGGGGAAAACAAACATAGAAATGTTTGCTTGACTTGGAAAATTAATCAAAGATGACAGCCAGTTTGCTGGCACAGCTCGAGGATACCCAGCAATAAAGAGCGTCCGAGTATACGTTGAATTTATTTTTTGAAAGGTAAAGTCAACTTCAATTGCTTCTGGAGCAATAATATCTTGAATAGTAACAAGACCTCGAGAAAACTCCTCAAGTTGTTGTTTTGTATATTGGTCACCAGAAAGCTGCTCATTCTGAGCAGGCGTTTTCTTTTTGGCGAAGGGGTTAAATAGATCGAGTTTCATAGTTTACAATTCTGCCGGTGCTTTCATTGGTGCTGTTGCTGGGATATTTGAACTTTCCAAGTGCAGATTGCTTACATCATTGCTTCCTAAGGCCACAGGAGCAGGGCCTGAAACAGGCTGAATAGGTGTAGAAACTGTAGAACCAAGTGGCGCAATTTCCTCTTGGAAACTATTCTGAGCAGGAGTTTCAACTAGGGGAGTGTTAGAAACATTTGGTTTTGGACTCAAATCTTGAAAGTTTGGATTGCTTGTTT
>CAZWOQ010000121.1:0-1994 GCA_964635585.1 uncultured Pseudomonadales bacterium
CTGCGCCGACCGCCACTCCCACAGTAGCCATTTTGCCAACGGCAACACCGGTTGCAACTGCGACACCAACACTCCCGCTTGCAAGTCCAACGCCCACTCCAGGCAAGAATGCCGAAATGGCCAAATCAGAAACTGACTCATCAGTACAAAATCAGAATTCGCAAAGCTGTAATGCCCAAATTCCAAGTGAAACGCCACAGCTTTTACGCACAATAAGTACCTCGCGGAGTGTAACTTTAGAAATTAATTCTGGCAAAGAGGCCTTTAGCAGTTTGCATGTGTATTATGGCCAGCAAGCTGGAAAACTTGATTATGCTGCAAAATTTGCACAGACAAATATTGCGCCCATGCGGGTAGAAATCGCTGAGCTGGCCAGTAACACTCCCTACTATTTTGTTTTGCAATTTATTAATGATTGCGCCGCCGGCCCACAAAGTCAGGTTTTCCAAGTAAACACTGCACGTTTCTTTTGGCAACAAAATCAACAAACAGCCCAAGAACTCACAAGTTCCTTGGTGACGGCAACGCCTTCTGTTCAGCAAGTCTTAGAAGCTCCTAGGGATTTAGAAAGCAAGCCAGCTGAAACGCTTTCCTCAACTGTCTCAGGAACAGAGAGTTTGGAGTCTTCGACTATTATTCATGAGCGAGAATTCCAGACTGCAACACCAGTCCAAAGGAGCGAGAGCTCATGGCGGCAAGCCTGGCAAACATTTTGGCAAGGGATTTTCAGTTCCTTAAGCGGAATTTTTAAAAGACGATAAAATAAAAAAAGGAAATTATGTACAGATACGACTATCGACCAAAGCGAGCCAACAGCCGTTTGACTCAAAAATCTCAAAATTTTGGAAAAATAAAGGAAATTTTTGCTGAAAAATTCCAAAGAATTAGCAGAATCGTGAAAAAAATTCCTAAAAAAACCTGGAAAATTTTTGCATATAATTTTTTGGCATTGTTAGTAATCTTTTCGGTTTGGATTCTTTTTCGTCAACAAACTCCCGGACCAGAAAACCACAATCCGGCCAAAGTAGAATATGAGCGGAAATTGCCAGCATTGAAAAAAACTGCAGAGAGTAAACCCGATGATTACCAAGCCAATACTGATTACGCCTATGCACTGTATGTAACTGGCAATGACTCAGATGCGATTGAAGCCTACAAAAAAGTAAGCAACTTTGACGCTGTTGATGCTCGCTCTCTCAATAATTTAGGCAATCTTTACCGCAAAGAGGCTTCTTTTGTACCAGCTATCGCTGCTTACCAGCGCTCGATAGAGCTTGATCCAGCACAGTTAAATGCTTATGTGAATTTGGCACACATGTATATTTATGATCTTAAGCAGCAGGAAGAAGGTTTTGCGGTTTTTAATCAAGCTTTGCAAACTCATCCAGATAATTTAGATATCCTGATTATGGTGGCAAAAACTTATCAACAACTTGGTCAAGATTCTGTTGCTTTGGGTTATTATGAACGTGTTTTGCAGCTCGATCCAAATAACCAAACGGCCCAACAAAGTCTCGCCGTTTTAAAAAAATAGTTTAGGCTTTTCTTTCGAGTAAATATTCGAGCAGTGCGGTAAAGCGCTGTTTGAGGGCAGTTTGCTGTAAGTCATCAATTGCATTGTGGCAATCTCGTTGGTAGTGAAAGAGAAGTTCATCAACGCTCTTCGTAATAGCAAATTCTGCAAAAGTTTTTTGTAAGAGTTGGAGCTCTGCTGCAGTCAGATTTTTTTTGCCAAAAAAGTTTTTGATTTTCTGCAAAGCCAAAGAGTCGGGATTCTGTTGAAGAAGTTGGTGAAAGAAAAAGTGATAGTAGGTTTTTTTGTTATCCGTAATATCACTACCAACCGCTTTTTTGGTTTCCTGACTTTTGCCAAAGATATTAAGTCGATCGTCAGTAATTTGAAAAATCATTCCCAAATTTTCTGCGATTTTTTCAATTTTCTTTACTTCTTGTGGAGTAATTTCTTGTGTCAATAAGGCCGCGAGGATGGGCAT
>CAZWOQ010000122.1:0-1936 GCA_964635585.1 uncultured Pseudomonadales bacterium
GTCTTATGTCAAAAACTTCTTCTCAACCAAAAACCAACAAAAAGACCAGCACCGCAGCTGTTGCCGAGCATGATCACCAGCATGATCATCACGACCATCAACATGATCACGAGCACGATCATAGCAAAGAAAGTTATATTTCCGCAAACGAAAAAATTCTTCTTAGCTTACCCTGGGCTCAAGTTGATGAAAGTTACCAAAAACAACTTCGCCTGGCAGCAAAAAATTTCAAAACTGAAGGTTTTCGCCAGGGGAAAGCTCCGCTTGCCTTAGTTGAAAAAAATCTTGGTAGTGAACGCTTGATTGAAGCCACACTCCAAGAACTTGTTCCCAGTATTTACGAGGCCGCAGTCAAAACCCTTCCAGCAGAAAAACGACCTATTACTCTGCCAGAATTCAACCCCATCAAATTAAATAAGGGTGAGGATTGGCAGGTCGAGGCTTATTTCGCCGCTTTTCCTCAGATTGATCTCAAAAATTACAAAAAGTCTGTTGCGACAGGAAACAAAAAAGCTGCTGAATTCATTAAGGAACAAAACGCTGCTCTCAAAAAAACCGCAGAAGAAAAGAAAAGCACCGAAAAAGGAGCAGAAAAAACAGTCACACAAAGTAAAGAATTAAGCGAAAACGAGCAAAATGAGATTCGTTTACAGCATATTTTCCAAGCTCTGGTAGCTGATCTAAAACCCACTATTCCCGAACTTTTACTTCGTCAGGAAACCCAAAGTGAATTTGAACGTTTACTCAAACAACTTGAACAATTCCAGATGAAATTAGAAGATTATCTCAAACGCCGAGAAATTACTATTGAAACTTTAAGCAATGAGCTTGCCAGTACGGTGTTAGGTCGTTTACAAGTAGACTTTATCTTGGCAACCATCAGCCAAACAGAAAAATTAGCGGTGGATGATACAGAAATCGCAACTGCTTTTGAAAAGATTGAAGACGCCAAGGTCCGTGAGCAGTTACGTCAAGACGAGCGTTACACCCAACAACTAAAAGCAAATCTCTTACAACAGAAAACACTAGATTTTCTGCTCAAACTTGATTAAAACTACCAGTTTTTGTGGTCAGTTTTTTTTGTGTTGATAGATCGTGTAAATTTCCCCCTGGTTTTTCAGGATAGCTTTGCTATAAAAAAGAGCAATGATCTGTATGTCTTTTGGAGAATCTCTTGACTCAAAATAGATCAAACAATATAATATGCGGTCAAGAGAGAGACATCATGCCAAATAATACTGGGACAACCAGTTCAAATAATCCAGTGGAACTCCAGCGAGGAGCTGCTCCTGGTATTGCTTCGGAAAGTTCACCTTTAGACCCCAAATATCAAGATCTACTTAGGAACCTTTCACAGAGTCTTCCTTCGAAAGAAAACCTATCTATTGGTCAAGACGAACCTGGGCTAGGAAAAAGCACGGAAATTCAAAACCCTCTTGCTCAAGCTTTACAAAACATTCATCGTGAAGATGACAGTTTCCTCGAGACAAAAGAAACTAACCGAACAATCCAAGACCAAGAAAAACTTACTCAAACTCGTTTTGAACTGGCTAAGCTAACAGAAGAAGCAGCCGAACTGGGTTTACCTGAAGAACAAAGAGTTTCAACAAGCAAAGAACTTCTCTATCCAAGCACAAGTAACACATACATACGTGATTTTTTGGCTGCTTTGAAGAATTCAAGAATATTTTTTATCAAAACTCATGAAAGTAATTCATGGGCCGAAATGCATGCTGGGAAAAAGCCCCACGAACTAACCAAGGAAATCCAAGACCGGTTATTCGGTAACGAACAAAATATCAATCAAGGCCAATAAGTCCTTTTTTTCTCAAAAAAATTTAATTGCTACTAAAAAATCTCCTTACGGAGATTTTTTTTAACGTGAGCTTGAGAGAACTCGAATCTCTGACCTCTTCGATGTCAACGAAGCGCTCTA
>CAZWOQ010000123.1:0-1868 GCA_964635585.1 uncultured Pseudomonadales bacterium
ATAACTGGTCTTGGGACTGACTTTCTGATCACGAAGTTCAGGAAAAAGCAGGGGTTGGGCATTTTGGCGAATGTCTTGCCAATCGGTTGGGGAAATTTCCGAAAAAAGTTTCGGTTGGAACTGGAGAAACTCACCTTGCGTTTCTTTTTGCCAACCCCAGAGTTTTTGCCCATCTTGTTGCCAGACCCAGTCTTGGACAAAACGACCCAAAATTCCCTGAGTTCCGCTCGAGTTTTCGCCTCGCCATAATTGTTCAATATTTTTATTCAATTTAAAGTACTTGGATTGAAAAGAAGCTATAATTTTTCCATCAATTAAAAAGTTTACCAGTGGGCCATCAGGGCTATTTTCCCGAAGGACTTGCAGCTGCTCGGCTCGCAAAGCTTTCGCTAAAGTGAAACGAGTGGGACTCAGCGTAGTGGCTTTTCGATCTTTTAATTGATCAGGAGCTAAGGTTTGTAGTACAAAACTTTGATCATTGGCAAAGTAACGAGAAGCATCCAAAGTAAAAGGAACAATCCACCAACCGCCATGTTGAGCAATTTGGTCAATGTAAGGATCGCGAAAGGCATCGTCATAGATGCGCAGATCGCTCAGATAGAGTTCAGTTCCATTGAAGCGGACTCGAGCTCGGTAATTTTCTGCATCAATCCACCAAGCTTGATCGTGAATGTCATCCGCATTTTTGCCACTGTAAAGCAGAGGATAATAGTTGATAGCTGATTGCCCTGCCAAAAACTGACTGTATTCTTGAGTAAAATCTCGGGCGCTTTGAACCTGGCGCTCTGCAGCACCATCCCGCCATTGAGCGAGAAAAGCCAGTTGCTTAGCAAATTCGTCTTGCTCTCTTTCAGGCATGGAATTTTCTAAGCCAATCAGGGCGAAGGTATAACCCGCGCCACTTGCATTTTGGGCTTGCTCAAAAAGTTTTTGGAAGTAATCAAATTTTGCTTGGCAGAGAAAATAGTCATTGGCTTGACTGGTGTAGCAGTTTGATTGGTCTCCATAATTGAGTACTGGGTCGCTAATGGTCTGCCGTAAAATCAGTGGCATTTCTGGATTGACTAGAGTATCTTGACTCTGGTAAGGAATGAGCGCCCAGGAATTGCTGGGAAAATAGGGAAAATGACTCGGACCACCATAGAGCGTGTAGGAATCTGTGCCAAATTGTTCACGGGTAATTTCTACGCTGCTCACGCCATAGCGTGTTTTTAAGTTGTGAAGAGAAGTCGCATCGATCATCCAGGCCACCACGGTTTGGGGAAAAGAGCCAAATTGGGATTCAAAGCGTTTCATATATTGCTCAATTAACTTTTCGCGGTCTTCTGGCGAATAGCCAATCAAATAAGCGTGCTCGGCCTGATACCAAGTCTCAGCGTCACCTGCATAATGAACGCCAGCATCAGCAGCGAGTTGGGGAGTGATTTCGAGGAAAGCCGCCCATTCAACAAGTGCTGAATTTTCTTGGAAAATTGTTTGGTACGAAGGATCAGTCAAAGCGTCGTAGCGAAGGGCCTGTGTAATTGGCAAGTGGAGTTTTTGAGCACTGCGAAGCTGTGTTTGCAGGAAATTCAGAGAACCAGGACTGCAACATTCAGAACCACGGACCTGACTGATGACCAGTGCACGTTGTTCTGTGGCAAGAATTCTGTTGGGAAAAAAGCAAAAAAGTAGGGCGAGAAAACAACCGTAAGAGAAAGCTTTTCTGAACATGCGCATGGTCATTCTCATTGTAATGGAGTTACCCGGAATAACAAGCCAAAATGCCTAATCGTTGGTGATAGCAATCTTTGTCTTGATTTCCTCTCCACTTTTTGACTGGCTCATGGTAAAATCAAGACTTCGGAAAGAAAATTATGCAAATTCAA
>CAZWOQ010000124.1:0-1810 GCA_964635585.1 uncultured Pseudomonadales bacterium
ATGAATCACCTCTCCATAGGGAATTACTGTAATCATTTCTCCTTCTATTTTTCCTCTAATATCGTCAACAGTAACCTGATTTTTGTAGTAGATAACCGGATCTTTGAAACTCTCAATCATATACACCCTGTTTCCTAAATCAGAGCTCAGACTTTTCCAGTCTTCCCTCCACATCTGTGGGGTTAGCAAATAAACTAGAGAAAAAATTAAAAATCCCGTTGCCACCACCCGACTCTTTTTAATTACCAACCCCATCACCGGAATTAAATACAAAAATCGAAAATACTGCAGCATTGGCGTAAAAATTGAAAACACCGTTCCAATTATTAGAGTTGATATTAACAGGTAATTCCAAAAATTTTTCCTAAATAGTTTGCTCCCCACCACCATCACCCATATTCCGGCGACCAAATAGTAAACTATTTTTGGATAGAAACTTATCCGTCCGGAAGTGAATTTAATTGGTATCATCAGTAGATTCTTTAAGTTAGCTTTTCCTAGAACCAAATCCCAGTTAGCTACCACCCCCAACATCTCTTTTGAGGTTTGTAGCTGCAGTCTTAGTAATGGTGACAACATTAATATCGCTGCTATTACCCCTATGTTGCTGATTATCAGTTCTTTGAATCTTTTATTAACCAATAAATACAAAGCCATTGCTGCCAATAAAAACACTGATCCGTAAAATGTCATAAAACTCAAAAAAGCCATCACATTAAACCATCCCCATTTTTTATTTTTCCAAAAATACACCCCCAAAGTTAATAACATGGTTACCATGGAGTACATCCTCGCCTCTTGTGAGTAATACACCAACAGGGGGTTTAAGCCCACCAGCCAAGCTGCCTCGACGCCTCCGAGCAAATAAATCAGATAAACAGTCACCAAAGAAAAAATCACTGACGGCATCCGTAAACTAATTTCAGAATATCCAAAAACACTAGTCCAACTCTTTAGCATTAAGTAAAAAAGTGGTGGATGAAAATCGCCTGGTGAAAATTTAGTCACAATTCCCGAGTAACTGTAATTTTTAACCACATTAGCTGAAATGGCCTCATCCAGCCACAAAGATTGGTTTAGTGAAATTAATCTCAGCAAAAAACAAACCAGCAGAATTTTCCAGATTTTCATCTTCTTCATTATAGCCGTCTTGACATTATTAAACAAAAATCATATCCTAAACCACCCGAACAAAATCCGAAGATGAATAATTCTCAACCACTCGCTTCCATTCTCCGTCCCCACAGTCTTGACGAATTTGTTGGTCAAAGCCATTTGGTTGGAGACGGCAAGCCTTTGCGTTTAGCCATCGAAAATCATCAGATCTTCTCCATGATTTTTTGGGGTCCGCCCGGGGTTGGTAAAACGACCTTAGCCAAAATTATCGCTCACGAAGCTCAGGCTGATCTGTTTGAGCTTTCAGCTGTTTCTGCCTCCAAAGACGACATTAAAAAAATTCTGGGCAATGGCCAGCCAGGGTTGGTTAAGAAGATTCTTTTTTTGGACGAAATCCATCGTTTTAACAAAGCCCAACAAGACTTTTTGCTTCCCTATGTCGAATCAGGCCAATTAACCCTTATTGGTGCTACTACCGAAAATCCCAGTTTTGAGGTCATTTCTCCTCTTCTTTCCCGCTGCCGGGTTTTTGTTCTCAAAGAACTATCCGATGATGAAATTGGTGAAATTATCAATCGGGCGATCAATATTATTAATAAAAATATTTCTACCCCTGTCTTGTCAAAGAAGGGGGCTAAGAGGAAGATTGATATTTCTAAAACTGCCACAAACTGGTTGATTTCTATGGCCAATG
>CAZWOQ010000125.1:0-1742 GCA_964635585.1 uncultured Pseudomonadales bacterium
TTTTGATTCCGACCCTAGTTGCTCAGGGACAACAGCGTTTGCCGTTTTTTGAACGCTGGCGGATTTTTAGCTTCCGCTTATTGGCATATCCTCTCGTTTTCTGCTTGCCGATGTGGTTTTTATCTTTGATGATCGCTCTTCGTTATCCGAGTTGGCCAAACAGTTTAGCAGTGCTTTTCTATCTACTCATTCTTGGGTTGCGATTTTGGAAAAGATCAAAGCAGCGGGAATTACAATTCTTTGCTGACAGTCAGGCTGGAAGATACACTGGCCGACTCTTGTATCGAATTTCGCAGCTACAGACTGGTTGGGATCAGGCTGGTTTGCTAAACTTCACTCAAGGATTGAGCCAAAAGATTCGTGTTAATGGAGCAGCGGATCATTTTTTGGCTTTTGGTCAGCAAAGAATTATACGAGTGCAGGATCATGCGCTGGCGACATTTCGTTTTTCGATGCCAGCGGAAGTCGCCAGCGCAAAAACGGAAGCAAGTCGAATCCAACTTCATACGGAAAAAATTGCTGATTATCGTAATCAATTCCAACAACTTTTTCCTCTTTGTTTGTTGACAGCACCAGAAGAATTTCAACAGAAGCAAGGTAAATTGTAACGGACCAATTTTCGAAGTTTTCTTTGATATTCCTGCGGATTATCCAGGAAAAATTTTGGTAAAATGGCCTGATATTGGGGATTTAATTGCCAAACTTTGTCTGCATCTGCAACAGCAAATTTTCCAAAGTAGAGCAAACTTGGGTCAAAATGATGCCGTTTGAAATAACGGAGCACTTCAATAATTCCTTCAAAATACAACATATCTTTTGTAAAGGCTAAAGCAAGCCGAGTGTCCTCTACTCCACGTTTTTTACGAAATGTCCAACTAAAACTTTTTTCTGGGTTTTTGAAATATTGGTTGACAAAGGCAAAGGTTTTGGCAAAGTCGTGCTGCAAAGCATACTCAACTTGTAAATAGTTCAATGCAGCTTTTTTCAAGTAGGGAGAAGTATCGACTTGGTAGAGATAACTGTGAATATTGGCGAGGCCTTCCTCGGTTCTTAGATAAGAATGATGGATGCCAAAACGCTTTTTTTTCTTGAACCAGGGCTGTTGCTCGTAATTTATTTGTCGCAATACATGAGTCCCAATTTCATGATCCAAAGTTGCTTCTAAGCGACGCGGGTTGATAGTGATGGGCAAACGAACTTTAATAGTTCTTTCTGTTTGGTTTACCGAAAAACGGGTGGTGAAATGTTCAGAAAATTTCACTTGGTAAGTTTTTTCTAGATGATACTCGGCTAAATATTGTTGGATGGTTTTTTCCAATGATTCTTTGGAAATATTTTCTTGAGTGAGATTCAGAAAGTCTTGCTTTCTTCCCCGCCAAAGAATCCAACGAGCGAGCAATAAATATCCAAATTTAGGTTTTCCATAAGTAAGGAGTTCGCTTTTTTGAATGCGTCTTTGGTAGTGGAATTGTGGGTTGTATTGAAAATTTGCAGCAAAGAATTTTGCTTTTTCTTCTTGGTAGTTGTTGGGAACAAGTTCCGCTAATTTCAACATGGTATTTTATTCTTCAAAACGAATCACAAAGTCTTTGAGGTCTTTGCGACCTAATTCAATTTTGTGCTGGCGTTTGTTGAGTTTTTTGGTCACGATCATCTGTGTGAGATCGGAAGAGCACACGTCTGAACTCCAGTCTGACGTGTGCTCTTCCGATCTCATCAGCGCTCAACTGGATTCTACATTG
>CAZWOQ010000126.1:0-1706 GCA_964635585.1 uncultured Pseudomonadales bacterium
ACCTTATCTCGCTCACCTTGATCACCAGGAGTAAAGTTACTCATCTCTCCTAAATGCAAACGATTAGGAATTTCTGAAAAATTTCGCATAAGGAAATTGTATCACAAGTTTACAAAAACGATCAAATACCACACTTGGCTTCTGCGCCAAAAAACGGCATAATGGCAGTATGAAACTTTTTGCTATTCGGCTTCTTCATTTTTTTCGACAAGAAAAAATACTGCTTTCGAGCCTGCTCCTTTTGGCTTTTTTATTTCGCTTACCTTTACTGAATGGCTCCTTTTGGCTGGATGAGGCAGCTCAGGCGCTTGAAAGCCAGCGATCACTCAGCCAACAATTGCAAATCCAAGACGATTTTCAGCCCCCACTGATGCATTTGCTAACACACTTCTCAATTAGTCTAGGAAGACTCTTTGGCCTCCAACAGAGTGAATGGTGGCTACGAAGTTGGGGCAGTTTGCTGCCAGCTTTACTCGCCATTGCCGCCAGTTACTTGTTGGCCAAGCGTTTGTTACCCAAAAGTCGACTGGCCATATTCTTGGCACTCTTGCTCGCCACTTCTTCATTTCACATTTTTTTCTCTCAAGAATTACGACCCTATAGTTTGGCTGCCGCTTTTGCAGCTTGGAGTAGCTTAGCGCTGCTTGATATTCTTGAAAAAAAATCACACGCTTGGTGGCGATTTTGGCTGTTTTCCGTTCTCGGTTTGTTCTCCACCTACGTCTATCCTTTTTTCTTAATGAGTCAATATATTTACCTAATTTTTAGAAAAAGTTCCTGGTCGAAATTGCTCATAACGGCGCTCGCCACCGGTTTAGCATTTTCTCCTTGGCTACCAAGCTTCTTCGGCCAACTGCATGCTGGGCAAGCGCTTCGCGCTTCGATGCCAGGTTGGGATCAAGTCGTTAGTTTCACCCAATGGAAGGCTTTAGCCTTGGTACCTTTGAAGTTTTTCTTTGGTGTTCAAGATGTTGAAGCAAACTTTTTCTTTCTTACTACGGCAGGTATTCTAATTTTACTGGTAGCTGCGCAGTTAGGGCGCCGCCGCCAAGAACTTCTGGCGGCCTGGCGGCGCCCCACACAGAACTCTGCTTCCGTATTTCTTTTCGCTACCTGCTTCTTTTTGCTCCCAATTTCCTTAGCTTGGTTACTTTCCTTTTTTGTACCCGTTTTGCAAGCAAAACGAGTGCTTTTCTGCTTACCATTCTTTTTCCTCGCTCTTTTAAGTCTTTTTGAGGAAAAAGGCTTCGCTGCAAACCTCAAAAATAAACTTTTCTTTGCCTTTCTTCTCTTGATTAACCTACTTGGCACTTTTCACTATTGGCAAGATCCGCAGTTGCAGCGTGAAAATTGGCGTGCTTTGCTTGCAGAAATTCGTCAACATTTCGCGGCAACAAATACTGTGGCCGTTTTTGCTTTCAACGAGAGTTTTGCTCCATGGCAATGGTATGGTGGAGCGGGAATAGAAACCTGGAGTACGGGGAATTACTATTTTCCTGATTTAGCAGATCCGGCAGAAGCAACGAAAGTTTTGGCAAATTATGATCAGGTTTTGCTCTTCGATTACCTTCGTGATTTAACTGATCCCAAAAACCAATTGCCAAGTCTGGTTGAAAACTTGGGCTTTACGCCAACTGGGGTAATCGATTATCCTCATATTGGGTTTGTTCGTATGTATAGCCAAAGCGGTAAAAATCTTGCGGGCA
>CAZWOQ010000127.1:0-1687 GCA_964635585.1 uncultured Pseudomonadales bacterium
GCTTTAGTGCCCAGTTCAAGCATATTAGAAGGAGTATTGGCCATGATGATTTTGGTTTATTATTTTATAAAAATCGGTTATTGTATATGTAAACCTTGAAGCAAAGATAAGGATTCTTCAAGTGAATTTTGAAAATTTACCCAATGGATATCCTCTTCTTTCCGATACCAGGTAAGTTGCCGTTTTGCGAAACGTCGGGAATTCTTCTTGATTTCTTCAATGGCAAAATCCAGCGTCCATTCGCCATCAAAATATTTAAAAAGTTCGGTATAGCCAACGGTTTGCAGGGCAACAAGATTTCGAAAATCCATCAGTTGCTGGGCTTCCCGTAGCAGTCCGTCATCCATCATCACATCCACACGGTGATTGATTTTTTCGTATATAATTTCTCGCGCTGCTTCGATACCAATGCGTACCACTTGAAAATTTTTCTGCTTTACTTGTGCTGCAATATTCTCGGTGTAGGTTTTTCCGGTTTGCCAAATAATGTCGATAGCACGTAGCAAACGGCGCGAATTGTTGCGGTCTACCATTGCGTAATACTGAGGATCTAATACCTCCAATAGATTCCGAAGCGCCTCGATGCCGTTGTTTTCCCAAATTCCTGTAAGCTTCTTCTGATGGTCGTCATTGGCTTGCGGCAAATCGTTTAATCCCCTGATGACCGCTTTTTCGTACATCATACTTCCGCCGACCAAGATAACGACATCATGCAACTGAAAAAGCCCACCAATTTTTTGATCTGCTTCTTTCTCAAACTGGCCAATGGAATAGTAATCCTGAACGGAAAGCTGCCCGATAAAATGATGAGGAACCTCAGCAAGTTCCTCAAGCGAAGGCGTGGCTGTACCAATTTTCATTTCCCTAAAAAACTGCCGCGAATCGCAGGAGATAATTTCTGTTCGAAAATGCTTAGCCAATTGGATGGCAAGTTTTGTTTTACCGATTCCTGTGGTGCCAATGATTGAAATAAGGGTTTTCACGGCATAAATTTCCTGAAATATTTCTGAAAGAGCAATTATTTTGATAGGTCTTTGTGATGCGTTGAGCATTTTGCCGCCAAAAGAAAAACCACCTCTCTATTCCCAGCCCCGATTGTAGCGGTTACCCCGCAGTGAGCCGCGGAGCGAAGCGGAGCGGCGAAACGAGGAGTAGAAGCGGAAAGCGGGACGTGTCGTGGAAAGGTAAACCTGTAGTGTTGCTCCATAAAAAAACCGCTCAAATTCTTGAACGGCTGGTTGTTTAACTGATAATTTCGGCTTCGGAGATATTGGAATCTGTTTGGTGTGAAGTTTCCCAGGCGATGAATCTTTCGGCTTCCGAGGTGAGCATTGGAATGGCGAGTGCCAGCAGCGCAAGATCATCGAAAACACCGATAATAGGGATCCAGTCGGGGATAAAATCGAGTGGAGAAATGAGGTAGAGCAGCACCAAACCTGGTAAAATAATATTTTTAAATTCGGGTTTGTAACCGCCTTTGCTCATAACAGACTTGATCATTCTAGCGATGACAGGGATTTTTTGAATGAATCCTTTGTGCTTGAACGCCTCTTTTGCCAATTGAATTTTTGATACTTTCATTTCTTTATTTGTGATTTTTTAATGCTACTTCCTTTTTCACAAATTCTGTACCAATATTGGGAAACTGGGTCAGTTTTTATGGTGCAACGGCATCGATCATTTCGTG
>CAZWOQ010000128.1:0-1622 GCA_964635585.1 uncultured Pseudomonadales bacterium
ACTTTAACTCTCCCTCACGAGTCGCCTTTGTCCAATTTGCTTCAACAGGACTTTGCCCATGTTTGAAAATCAGAGCCTTGCCGCGACCAATGGTCGTGTAAAGCATATGCTTCTTTTCATTGATTGGTCCCTTCTCGACCGTGAGCAGCACGATAACATCACTTGCAGCAATCTGCTTGCCGTTATCAAGATCACTGTGAGCTTCGCCGCCGGTACTCCGTTTATAGGTATCGGAAGTCGCATCGTAATCCCAAACAGCTGAATAATCCGTGTAGCCGCTCCAGAAGTCATAAGAAATCTTGTTAGTCTGACCTTTTTCTGGAGTAGCAGTTTCAAAGGTCCAACCCGTGTAATTATCTTGCCAAGCTTTACCAGCCGCCGCTTCTTTTCCTGTCCCTGCATTTGCTGGGGTCAGATTGTTCCAACCGCGTTCTGCAGCCACATCCCAAAGCTTTTCCGTGCTGGTTTCCATGGTGTGCTCAGTTGCAATTTCTTTGCCTTCGATACGGTTATAATTTCTGACAAAAGTCGGATAACCAACAGAGAATTGGTTAATATCATTCTTCAAATCCCAACCATAATCAGCAATTTGGCCAAGCGCATCGGTTGGACCATCAACATTAGCTCCACCAACGTGAACATACATTGGGAAATTAAAACCAGAGGCCCAATCAACAAAATAGGTTCGCGCTGAACGAATTGGTGCTAAGGTCAATTCAGAAGCTTGCGCTTCACAATAGAAGAGAGCTCCAAAACGAGTTACCCCACCCTCAGCAATTGCTTCAAAAACAACATCTGCGGAAGAAAGACCTGATTGAGGCCGAGCATCAGGCGTGTTTTCAATCATCACGAAAAGAGGTCGGCGCGCTTCCCAAGCAGTTTTCTCTGTTTTCGTATACAGTTTGCCATTTAAGGGACAAGCCTGATCAACTGCTTCATTGGGATCGATATTGAGAAGAGTTGCAAGCTTGCTTTCCGCAGACTCTTCATTCAACGCTGCTTGCTGAGCGGCTCCGCTTTTATCCATTGCCGCAAAAACACCATAGGAACTCGCGGCTGAGACGATGTAGAGAGCCAAAATAATGAGTAAATTCTTCTTTGACATTTCCTTGGACTATCCTTTCTTCGAATAAGTCTTATGCATGATTTCTAAAACACAATTTTCAAGTATAACGCAAAGTAATAAGAAGCAGAACTAGTAAAATCCCCAAGACGATTAAAGCTGTCTTCTTTAGATCTTGTTTGATATATTTTGGTTGATATGTCGGGATAATTTCTTCCATTCGCGCTTCAGAATCTAGAGTCTTATTCACTGAAAGAATCTTTTCTTTCGCTGAGGTTTTTTGAGCCGACTTTGAAAGATTTGTTTGAGTCGAATTCGCTTTTGGAGAGAAAAGCTTTTCCTGACTCGCTTTCATTTTTTGTTTTCGAGTGCGTTTTTTTGCCATTTTTCCTTTTCTTGGGCTTATTGGGCCGCAAAGATTCGCCAAACATCATGAACAGAAATAAGGAACATCAAGAAAAGCAGAAGCATGAAGCCAATTGAATTTGCGTATTGAGAAATTTTCTTCATTTTTTTCTGTGGAAAAAAATGCTCTAAAATTAAAAAGACTGCTCGGCCC
>CAZWOQ010000129.1:0-1577 GCA_964635585.1 uncultured Pseudomonadales bacterium
GATCATCAAAGCCTGGCAGCACATTTTTATCCCTCGATTGAAAAAGAGTATTTTAACCTCTAATTAAATATTTTAAGACGTAAAGACAGCCTTCGTACTTCTCAGAATTCGCTGAGTATTTTCCTTACATTTTTTGTGAAATTTCCTGAATTTTGCTCTTTACAACTCTAGTTTTTTTCAGTACACTGATATTTGGTAAAAAATGGTAAATAGACTTATAAAATGTTCATAGGCAGCTACTACCACCATCTCGAAGAACAAGGTCGTTTGTCCTTGCCTAAGAAATTCCGTGAACAGGTTAGCGCTTGGGTAATTACCCGTGGTTTAGACGGCGGTCTTTTCCTTTTGCCGGCGAATGATTTTGAAGCGGAAATTGAAAAAATTGCTCAACTTTCTTTTCATAAGAAAAATAACCGTGATCTTTTACGTTTATTAAGTAACGAAGCTTCTGAGCTTGAAGCTGACGAAAACGGTCGAGTATATCTGCCTAAATACTTGATTGACTTTGCGCAGCTTCGCAAGGAGGTCGTTGTTTTGGGGAGCGGTCGCTACTTGGAAATCTGGGATCGCGACCGCTACCACCAATACATCGATGGGGTAGAAGCACAAGCAAGTGAAATTAGTGAAGCCGTTGAAGTTGAGGAAGAAAAATAGCATGTCAAACGAGAAGCATTTTCACCAAGCTGTCCTCAAGAATGAAGTTCAAGAACTTCTGGCCCCGCAAGCAGGAGAATATTTTGTCGATGGAACTTTTGGTCGCGGTGGACACAGTGCGGCGCTTTTGGCAGCTGGAGCTCGGGTAATTGCTTTTGATTTTGACCAAGAAGCTATCAAAGCCGCCCAAGAGAATTTTGCTTCAGAGATTGCTAAAGGGCAATTACAGCTTTTTCGCGAAAACTTTGTTCAAATGGCCGACGTAATTGAAAATCTCCGAAAATCAGAGAACTTCGAAATTAATGGAATTCTTTTTGATTTTGGCACCTCTACCGACCAGCTGATGTCGGAAGAACGTGGTTTTAGTTTCCAAACGGAAAAAGCGGAAATTTTAGATATGCGCATGGATCAACGACTCGGAGTTCGTGCTGCAGATCTTCTTCGTCTGCTCGATGAAAAACAATTAGCAGGCATGCTGAGTGAATTCGGCGGCGAAAGCAGCGCCAAGGCTATTGCCAAGGCAGTAGTTGAACAGCGCCGTCGTAAACCAGCGAGTTTGGATTATAGTGACACCCTTTTAAGAATTATTGAAAAGGTGAAGGGGCCACGGAAAAAGGGTCATTTACACCCAGCCACCAAAACATTTCAAGCTTTGCGAATTGTAGTGAATAACGAATTAGATAATATTGCTCAAGTCTTGCCACTGGCCTTTCAACTCCTTAATGAAAGCAAAGCCCAACAACGCCGTCTTGTCTGTATTTCTTTCCACGAAGGAGAAGATCGCTTGGTCAAAAGCTTTTTTAAGGAAGTAAGCGATCGTGGACAAGCCCAGCTGCTTACTAAAAAGGCCGTTTTTGCAACTGATGCAGAAATCGCTGAAAACCACCGAGCCCGTAGTGCTCGTTTGCGAGCTCTAGCGCTCT
>CAZWOQ010000130.1:0-1570 GCA_964635585.1 uncultured Pseudomonadales bacterium
TTTTAACATTCATTATACAACTGACAAATTCCCTTTTTCCCACTTGCCATTCTGGAACTTCTGCTCATAATACATGAATATGAATTCATATAAATGTTGCAATAACTTGAGTAGTGCAAACCAGCAAGTGCTTTCTCAACTTTCATTGTTGAAGCTTCTTTCGGAAAAAAAACGTTTACAAATCCTCTGTATTCTTCACACAAAAAATCACCCGGTGAGTGATCTTGTTGAACATTTGCAAGTTTCTCAAAGTTTAGTTTCTCATCATCTCATGGCACTCAGAGAGCTATCCTTAGTTAAAGCCGAGAAATCTGGACGTCAAGTTAATTATTCCCTTACGATAAAAGGCAAAAATGTTATCAAATTACTCAAACTTTTGAGTAGCAAGGAGAAAAAATGAAAGTTCAAGTACTTGGTTCCGGCTGTCCAACCTGTAAAAAACTCTACGAAATCGCCCAATCGACATTAGCGGAGATGGATACACAGGCTGAACTTGAATATCTTACAGGCAATGAAGGAATACAGCGCATACTGGAACTTGGCGCAATGAGCAGTCCAGTCCTCGTTGTTGATGGAGAAATTGCCATGTTGGGTTTTTCAGCAGATAAAGAAGCAATTAAGGCAGCTATTCGCAAAGCGCAAAAGGCATAAAATGTCGATTTTTTCTCTTTTCCAAGATTTTGCTTCTTTGGTGAGCTATCACTGGCTCGGTCTGGCCGAGAAAAGTTATCTTGCTGAAGTCATCAACTTCTGGCTTTATGATATTTTAAAAATAAGTTTTCTCTTAATTGTCATTAATTATTTTATGGCAATTACCCGTTACTATTTTCCGATCGAAAAAGTCCGTGATTTGCTGAACCAAAAAAGATGGTATGGCACCCAATATCTGCTTGCGGCAATTCTGGGAGTAGTAACTCCTTTCTGCTCTTGCTCTTCCATTCCTTTATTTATTGGATTTTTGTCAGCGGGAATTCCACTGGGAGTAACTTTTACTTTTTTGATCAGCTCTCCATTGGTCAATGAATCTTCTTTGTTCTTATTTCCGAGCGTTTTTGGCTGGAAAGTAACACTTTTCTATAACATTTTGGGTGTACTGATTGCCATACTCGGTGGCCTTTTGATTCAAAAGTTAAAACTTGAGAAATATCTTCAACCGGATATTCTCGTTTTTACTGGAAAAAAACAATTATTGCAAAAATACCAAGGTAAAAACATCCCGCTTAAAGCACGACTCAAACTTTGGACCAAAGAAATGACCGAAATTACAAAAAAAATCTACCCCTATGTCCTACTGGGAGTAAGTCTCGGCGCCTTGATTCATGGCCTAGTTCCAGAAACTTTTGTCAGTCAATCTCTGGCAAGTAAATCTTGGTGGAATGTGCCCTTGGCAGTGCTCTTGGGCGTTCCACTCTACGCAAATTCTGTAAGCGTCATTCCCATCATTGAAGCGCTCGTAAATAAAGGCGTACCCATGGGCAGCGCCTTGGCTTTTATGACTACCACCGTCACTCTTTCCATCCCAGAAGCAATGATGCTGAAAAAAGTATTGAAGTGGCAACTCCTTGCAATT
>CAZWOQ010000131.1:0-1546 GCA_964635585.1 uncultured Pseudomonadales bacterium
TATCAAAGTTTATAAGCTCATTTAGGATAGTCTGTTTCTTTTTTTTGAGCCATTTTTCGAGCTCTTCCGGTTCTGTCTCAGACGGCTCAACCAGATCTTCCGTCTTACCTTTATCACTTTCTTTCTGCAAAACCTTTTGCAAATCCACCCTCATTTTCACCTCAAAAGGAGTTAAAGCAGCAGTAATTTGTGGAGAAAGATAGGAAAGGTAATCAGCAATCCGCTCATTGATCTCCTCGTCCGTTGGAGTTGTCCCAGAAAACTCCTCACGCAATTGGTCAAGGACCGATTGATAAGCACTCCGAGCTTCAGACGAAAGGTATCCAAAAGAAAAATCTTCTTCATCAGGCTTTTCGAAAGGTTTACCTTCTGCTGGTCTTTGTGGGATCTCGTTCTCTGCCATAATGGTTTCTTTGACTAGCGTAAATTATACCATCTCAGGTCCTAGAAAAGAAAGACTTTTTCAGGTTTACTTTTGTTATTTTTTTTCGTATAGTAGCCCTACTTTTCGGAAGCTCGTGAAATTTCGAGCACTGTGCCGCAACGGTATTTCTGTAGCAATCGCTAACAGTTAAGTCCGATACGAAAAGGAAAGAAAACGACGAGCATCGCAATCTGGCAACAGATTATTTTTTCACGATGCTCCTCTTTTGAGGAGTTTTTTGTGTCAACTGAACAAAACTATCGCGCTCAAGAATTGACTGAAAAGACATCATTTCTCGAGCTACAGCAATATCGAGAAGAACTTTTTTTAAAGTTCGCCAGTGCTCATCCTCGGCTCTTTTTTGCAGAAATTTTTGACAAAATCAAAGAAAAGCAACAGACACTTATACAAAGATTCAAAAATCGTCCGCTTGAAGATCTTAATGTTCTCACTTGGCAGCAGCAGCTAAAAAAAGCGAGAGAACAAGGACTTGGGGAAAATCACGCTCGGGACTTACTCCATACCGACCTTAAATTTTTTACGAAGGAATATATTCTGCATCAAAATAGAGACCAATTCTCTATTGACGTTGTTGAGGAAAATCAAGCGACAAGCTTGCAATATGTGCAAAGCAATTTTCGAGAAATGGCCAAAAACATGTTGCGCTATAAAGGAAAGGGGCAAAAAACTGCAGAGCTTCCCACTCGGCCAGAAATCGAAGCAGCACTTTTTGGCGATTTTTTGAGTACTTGGCTCTCAGACGCCAATCCCGGAGAGAAACTCGCTCTTCTCAGTCCCCCTGGTAAAAAAAATGATGGCTATCTTGGGTATGAGAGCTACTCTTTTCTCTATATTTATGAAACAAAAATTCAAAATGGAAAAAAGACCGCACTTGCGCACAGTTATCGGCTCTGGTTAAATCCTCAGGAAAGCAGCAAGCTGCTCAAAAAATTGGCAAAGAACCCCGAGCAAATAAGTACCTTAGAAGAAGCAATACGACAAGCAAAATTTTTAAATCGTGAACGGGTCAACCATCTCATTATGCTTTCTGCCACGGAGGTTAATACTCAGCTTAACCTAGCAGAGATTGAAAAAATTTTAACCCCATTGGAAAAAAAGACT
>CAZWOQ010000132.1:0-1533 GCA_964635585.1 uncultured Pseudomonadales bacterium
CTTGCTTCAAACGGGGAGAGAAGAACACGCTCAAAGCTGGCCAATTAACATTGAGTCTTTTGGCGATTGGAAACTGCCAGGCTATGTTTACAGTCTCTTGCCCTTTCTGGCGGTTTTTGGGCTAGAAACTTGGGCCGTTCGTTTACCAGCCGCCCTAGCAGGGATTGCTTGTGTTGTTCTCAGCTTTTTTCTCAGTCAACAACTTTTTCCCAAAAAAAAGAAATACTTTCACTTACTCGTAATGACGCTTACGGCAATCAATCCTTGGGCCATTCACCTCTCAAGGCAAGCCTACGAAGCAAACCTCGCAAGCTTCTTTTTCCTGTTTGGCTTCTTTTTTGCGAATTTTTCACGTGAAAAAAAGCAAGCTACTCAGTTGCTTCCACTCACAGCTCTTCTCTGGATTGCAGCAATGTTTACTTACCATGCTTACCAAATTTTTGTACCACTTTTTGGCCTTTTCTGGTTAATAAAAAATCGACATATTTTCACAATAAAAAGTCGTGAAAACATCATTGGCCTGGTTCTGAGTGCAATTATTGTTGGTTTGGGCTTAGTTTTGCTTTTGTTTGGCAATGCCCAACATGCTGACCAAACAAAATTTGCTGGGTTGAGCATTCTGAGTGTCGATAGCTACCGTCCAGAACAGGTACTCGAACAGCAAATGTTTTCACGTGAAAATAGTCTCTTTGCGCGTTTTTATAGTAGTCCCTATCCTGCGATACTCAAAAAAACTATTCGTCATTTTTACCAAAGCTTCGCTGGGGATTTCATGAGTATTACTGGTGGAGCAAATGCCGTGCACAATACCAGTAATGTGGCGAATTTTTACTTTTTTGAATATCTGCTTTTCTTGGTTGGTCTTTACGCTTTATTCCGCCATTGGGAAAAAAATTCGGGTTGGATCTTCGCTTGGCTTATTTTAGCAGCACTCCCTGCAGTGATTACTATCGAAGCTACGCATAACACTCGACTTTCTGCAGAAATATTTCCTTGGATTTTGCTGATTGCTTTCGGTATCGAACAGATTCTTTCTTTGCTTAAGAAAAAGTGGCGAATTCTGGCGGTTTTGGCACTGACTGGACTTTATGTCTACAGTCTTTTTTATCTAGTCGTCAGTACTTTTGTAATTAATGACAAGAAACAGCTTGATAATTTTGATTGGTATATGGAACCAATTGTCAAAAAAGTTTTGCCAATCCAGCAAAATTTTGACCAGGTTATTTTGCCTTTCTACCAAAACACTCCGTATATTTATTTCCTTTTTTACGGAAAATATGATCCCCAACTTGCCCAAGAAACATTATCCTACTATCCCCTCGATGACGAAGGTTTTCGCTATGCTCAGCGATTGGGAAATATCAATTTTGCCGATCATCTAGATTGGCTTGAAAACGAGACTCGCTACCAACATATTCTCTATGTCATTGACCAACAAGATGTTCCAGACTTCATTCGTACGGACCAACGTTACCAAATAATTGATACTATCAATAACCGTTGGAGTGAAAAAACCTTTTGGCTGATTGAGTT
>CAZWOQ010000133.1:0-1514 GCA_964635585.1 uncultured Pseudomonadales bacterium
ATGGGGATTTGCTCTTTCATCCATTTAGAATAACGAAACCAAACCAACTCGATGGTTCCTGTGGCATCTCTGAACTTAGCGGTGAGGCGTTTCTGTCCTTTTCCATACGTCAGTTCTTGCACATCGGTAATTTTACCTTTCAGCTGGATCTCGGCAGAGGTTTCTTCGGTAAGGTCGGCAACGTTGACAATTTTGCTCTTGTCGATGTAGCGAATGGGGAAGAAGGTAAGGAAATCTTCTACAGTGGATATGCCCAAAACCGCACGAATGATTTTGGCTTTTTCAGGACCGATTCCTTTTAAAAATTCTATGGACGAATCGAGCATCAAAGGTGAACAATGCGACGCGATGCTAAAAAGTGGCGCCGGCAAGTGAGCGAATTTCGGGAAAAAATCAGGGACATCCAAACAAAATATGAGCGGTGCACTTTCCCCGGTAGATTCTGTAGGGCAATGTCATTGGTTTTCCGCCTATCGTACATATTTAAATAATCACTTAAATCAATCGAAAATCAATCGGTAAGCGATTGGTGAAAGTTCCTTTATTCTTTGATGTCCGATTTCATTTTACGCTGATAATTTTCCCACTCTTCCCGCGACCTGAATTTTTTGTAGTTGTTGCTGGATATAATCTTGAGGTAGGGGGCCAGTTCTTTGGCGCTCAAATATCCTTGCACAATGGTGATGGGTACACTTGTTTCATCCAGAAAAACCAGAGACGGAATGGAGTTTACATTCATAAACTTGGAGAAATCGTGCAGCGGTTTCCTTTTGCTTCCGGCAGATATGCCGCTATTCTCAAACTTTCTTCCGAAGATATGTACGGTATCGCCTCCCTCGGCATCAAATTTTACGGGATAGTAATTTTCATTGATATACTGGGCGATTTTAGGATGGCTGAAGGTGGACTGATCCATCAGTTTACAGGGTGCACACCAGTCTGCAAAAAAGTTGATGAGTATCTTTTTCGGATGTTGTTGCTGTGCGGTGGCGGCCTCATCCAAACTCATCCATCGAACTTGCGAAAACGAAAGCGAAAAAACTGTAACGAGTAATACTGTAAAAAATCTTATCATGACGTTTAGATTTTATTTTATGGACCGTGTTAAATGTTTTACCTCTGCATTACCTTACTTCTTGCATTAATTTCTTAACCAATGGGGAAATCACGATCAGCAGAACCCCCGCGATCAGCGCATAGATTCCCAATTGTTTATAACCATCGGTATAGGCCATCAGCGCATCCACGTTGGAGGCACCTTCTTTGGCCGTTGCCATATTGGCTCCGATAATTCCTGCCACATATTGTCCGTAAGCCGATGCCAAAAACCACGTTCCCATCATCATTCCCTGTAATTTCTCGGTGGAGAGCTTGGTCATGATTGATAATCCGATAGGCGATAAACACAACTCGCCAAAAGTGATGACGAGAAGCGCGATGGTAAAGATATTCAACGAAGTAACCCCTTGAAGATCGGCAAAAAAACGAGTGGCAAAAAGGATGTAATAGCCCAG